>JAGCTZ010000179.1 GCA_017963165.1 Treponema sp. | reverse complement strand
GCACCCGAACGATGAAAAACTGCTTCACGGCGAGATAAGAAGCAAAATTCAAAAAATGAGCGTAAGCCTTGCAGAGCAATGCGGATTTTTTCCATTAAGTATAAAGCCGGAATATGAAAGGCAGTTTTTTTCGGGACAGTCTTTGAAACCGCTCTGGTTTTTTAAGCCGGTTTTTCCCGCTGAAAAAGACAGGAAAATTGCAGTCTTTTCTCAAAAAGAAGACTTTTGCGGAATGATTCATGTTGAAAATAAACGGATTATATACGATTATGTAATTAATCTGGACAGGAATTCGTAAATGCAGGTTTTACCATGGAATGACAGTAATTTTCCTCAATTTTTGGGCAAAGAAACGGCTGTTACAATCGGCAGCTTTGACGGTCTCCACAAAGGCCACCGTATGCTTGTCGATACGCTTACCCGAATTTCAGCTGAAAAGCATTACGTGCCTGCTGTAATTACGTTTACACGTCCGCTTCCTGCTATAAAACATGCCGGAGACTACGCAGGGGACATCTCTTCGCTTCCGCAGCGGCTTGCGCTTTTTGAGCAGCTCGGCATTGAAAGCGTTATTCTTGTTGATTTTACAGAGCAGTTTGCCGCTCTTTCTGGCGAAGATTTTCTTTCAAGACTTGTTGAATGCATGAACATGAAGTGTCTTGTTGAGGGCTTTGACTTTCATTGCGGCTACAAAGGCAGAACGCAGCGCAAAGACATTGAAGCTTGGGCAGACACCGCGCATATTGAAACGCATTTTGTTCCGCCTGTGTACTATAAGACGTCAGATGGAAAAACAGAGCGTATAAGCTCATCGTTCATAAGGCAGATGGTGCTTGCAGGCAATTTTTCAGCCGCCGCTGAGCTTTTGCAGCGCCCTTACGAGCTTGACCTTGCAGAAATACGCCGTGCCGCCGCTTCTGGCCTGCCAGTCTTGCAGCTTCTTCCTCCAGACGGAAGCTACCGCGCGCTAACCGAAAGCGGCAGCACAATCTCAATTGAAATAAAGGCCGGCAAGCTGATAAATCTGCCAAAGTACCAGAGCTTGAAATTCGTGTAATCTATTCTTTTTTGTTTGACGGTTACAAATTTCCGTGTTACTATTCATAAGTAATTCCATTTTTGATAAATGGATAAAATCTGATAATTCAAAATTAAAACTTGGTGTTTTATATGCTAAGAAAGGCTGAAGATATTCATTCTTACGGAATCAGCTTTGTTTTAATTTTGAAAGAGTTTTTTAGGAGTATGGAAATGGGAAAGAGGAACTTGGTTTTATTGGTTATGATGGTTGCAGCTTTGTTTCTGTTAGTAAGTTGTGCTACCACTGATAAAGGTCCAGATAATCCTTATGCCGGTTTATATAAGGGAACTTGGGTAAATGAAACTAAAGAAAACGATAGTGGAACTTGGAATTTTAATGTAAATAAAAAAGGAAGAGTTTTTGGATCATTTTCTGCTGGTATTTATAATGCCAATCCGAATGGCTATGTTGATGATTCTGGAAATATGACTGTTAATGTTCCAGATTGGGGAGTATCTGCAACAGCAACTATTGATGCTGATGGCAACATCACTGGAACTTGGTCTGGCAGCAATAATTCCCACGGTACGTTGGAAGGCAGCAAACAGTAATAATTCCAATCAGTGAATCTTTAGCTGTTCAATTTTTAGGCAATTTTCCATACGGTAGAATTCCGTGTGCCGTATGGAATTTGTTTTTCAATTTTTGTAATAATCTGCTGCAATTTTCAGTCTAAATTTTCAGTCAAAATAGAAAATTACTTCTGTTTTTCCAGCTCTTCATCTAAAAGTTCTGCAAAAGATTTTTTCTCAGATTTTGTTGAGTCAGGTGTTTTTTCATCTTCAGCGGATATGTTTTTTACACCCCATACTGGCTGAGTTCCCTGAACTTGGCTGCTCCGTTGAGTGCCCATATAAACTACTGTGCTTCCGATTTTATCCATAGCAAATCCCCTCGTTAT
>JAGCTZ010000178.1 GCA_017963165.1 Treponema sp. | reverse complement strand
GCGGAGCGGAGGTTCTGGTTTTGCGGAGCGTTGAACGCGGGAAGTGCAGGGCTGCCGCAGGCAGGTCTGCACTTCGGAATAATTTCCTATCCGCGTTCTCGGCGGAGCAAAATCAGGTTCTCCGCGGGAGCATTTTTTCATACTTTTAAATTCAATTCTTTATAATACGAAAGCCCTGAATGTTTCACAGCGGTGGAATGTTTCACATTTATTCACTTGTACACACAATTTTTACACGGATAATCCACAAGTTATCCACAATTTTTATTCACATATTTACAGAACTGGCTTGGAAGCATTTTATTTACTGTTTTTATACAATTTTTAAATAAGTACAAAATAGTGTGCTAATTCTATATATTATATAGAATTACGTGATTTTAACATTAAAAAACCAAAAAAAGACTACATATTTATGTAATAAAAAAGAAATGAAAGAAGCGTTAAAAGATTTTTCCTCTAAAAAAAAGAGATTTTTTCACAGAGTTATCCACAATTTATTCACAATCAGAATAGGGGATTAGCCTAAAGAAACTTCGCCCTTATCGTTTATTGCAAGAATAGATTTACAGCCTGAACAGCGGAAGCGTCCATCCTTTGTAGCACGGAGCTTTTTACTGCAAACAGGGCATTCAATAACGATAGGGAATATAGAAGAAGAAGCCTGGCCACCCTGTGCAAAGAATGAAACAGCCTCTTCGGTTGAATTCTTGATATTGAAGAATTGCGAGAATCCAAGCAACTGGAATACTTCGTAAACCTTTGGCTGGATTTCAAGAAGAACTACATCACCGCCCTTTGGCTTTACCATTTTAAGGAAAACTGTAAAGGAACCGATTCCTGTAGAAGAAACATAATTAAGTGCAGAACAATTAAAGATCAGATTAACAAAACCAGCTTCAATAACCTGAGTTATTTTCTTCTGAAAATATGTAGAGTTATAAGTATCAATATATCCCGTGAGATAAACTATCAATCCATTTGGTACGCCAAAAGATTTATCAAGTCTAATCTGAAGACTGTCGTCCTTGTCTGTATCAAAACCAGGTATAACTGCGTTATTGCTGTCCATTAAAATCCACTCCACATAATTTTTTTTAATTATATATCAATCTATATAATACAATATAAACTATTGTTATGTCAAACAATTTACAATGCTTTTAGAGGTGTTTTTCTATTGGTTTTTTCTATTAAAATACTTTATAATTTTAATAGAGTTTTTGACCGATAATTAAAAGGGAAAGGATTTTGTTCTTATGAAAAAAGCATTCAGACTTGTTCTCATGTATTTTCTTGTTCTCTTGATTGGAACCGCTATCGGTATGTTCTTTTATTACGTGTATCTTGAAATGCAGTCTTCTGTTGCGGGAATAACTTTTAAATTTTTTAAACCAGAGGATTTATTAAGAGCTTTGTTTTATGTTCTTGGGTGTGTTCTTCTTTTTATATGTCCTGCAATGGTTTATATAAGGATTTGTAATAAAGGTGGAATTGGTAATTTTATTTCTTTTATAATCCTTTCTGCACTTACCTGGGCTTTGTGTATTCCAGCTCTTATTCATTTTCAGTCAAAATATACTTATCAGGCAAAAGACAGTTCCAGAATGCTTACAGGTGGATATTTCCGTCCGAGCGATGATAAGGTTTATTATTTTACATCTAACTACAACGAAAATCCGTATCTTAATACAACAACTGTTGTAATAGACACTTCTGCAGAAGGAACTGTAGAAATTCAGAATATTGAACCTTCCCGTGATTTTATACTTTTCCGTGATTCTGCACCTTACAGCGATATTCTTATAAAGAATGCTTTTGGCGAAACTTCGCGCAGTCCAATTATTTCGTTTTCGCTTATTCTTGAGCATGCAAGAACAGCCTTTTCTAAAAAATGGACCTTCTGGCTTGGATTCCTTTCGCTGGGACTTTTAATATGCTCCCTCTATGGTGCCGCAGATCTTTTCCGCTGGAGGCTTTTGAATACAGGCTTTTTGATGTGTGCAACTTTTGCAATTCTTACAGTTAATACTTTTTATTATTATCCGGTTGTTACCTCTTTCAGGCGACAGTACATAAATAATAAAGGCTTTTTCATATTCCTTTCTAAATATGTTGATGATCCGCTGCTGGTAATGGTAAACGTAATTTTTAGTATTGTTTTTATCATTATAGGAATTATTCGTTTTGCTACAAGAAAAAAGCGAAGTCGTTAGGGGTGGGGGATAGTTTATGAAAAAAATCTTTATAATACTTTCTGTTTTTCTTGGTATAGGCTTTATTGTTTGTTTTGCGGCAGGAATGTTCATGCCTGTTCCGGCTGAGGTTCCGGTAAAATCAAACTTTCTTTATAAATTCTGTATTGCTGTTGAATACTTTGCAAAATTTCTTCCTGCTATGTGTATCTCTGGCTTTGTAATTTCTTTGTCTGTCCATTTTGGTCATAATTCGGAAGGAAGTCTTCAAAGTTTTTCTCCAGCAATGATAGAAAGATTTAAGCTTGTAATCATTTCGGGACTTGTATGTACTTTCCTGATTACTCTTTCAAACGAAACCTTTTCTTTGTGGTCAAGACAAAAAAGGGCACAGCTTGTTAATAAAACTAGAATCATAAAAGAATATATTGATGTAGGAAATCTTCTGCTTGATAACGGTCTTAACGAAAGGGCGCTCGTTTATGCAAATGCTGCCCTTAAGCTTAATCCAAACCTTCAGGAAGCACGTGATCTTAAAAGTCGTGCCGACATGGAAATCAACAGAATATATACTAGCAGTCTTAAATTTGATCTTACAAATGCCCAGCCTCTCGATATAATGGACGATTCGCTCATTATGGATGTAGACCAGATTAATGATTCTTACAAATGTCTGCTTCAGGCAAAATCTGCATTTGATAATGAACAATGGTTTAATGCTCATTATTATGCAGAGCTTGGAATAAAGCTTACAGATCCAAAAAATCCAAATATTGATGAATTGAAAAAGATTTCTGCAGAAGCCTGGAACTATATAACACAAAAGCATAAGGAAGTAACAGGCCTTGAATACGAAATTTATGACCAGAAATATAAAGGCTATCTTGCCCTTGTAAATAAAGATAACCTGGAAGCTTACTATATTTTCCATGGACTTTACGAAAACTATGATGAAATGAAGCGCGATACTGACGTTACCTTCTATCTTGATGTTGCCGAAAACCGCATAAGTCAGGAATCATTTTTTGTTGATGAAACAATGGAGCTTCAGTCCTTTGAAAGTGCAAATGATGTATATTTTTCTTATACCCACAATAATGGTGCAAGCGAAATTGTTTACTTTAAGGGCGTAACACTTGTTCAGTCTACTGGTCAGTCAATTCAGTATCTGCGCGATTTGACAATTGTCAGCTTAGACAGCCGCGGTCGTTTCCTTCGCAAGCTCACAGTTCCTTATGCAAAGCTTATGCCTGTTAGTGTAAAGAACCTTACAGCAGCAACAAAGGAAATGCTGCTTATTGACGAAAAAACAGATTTTGTTCCATATATATTGCTTAAAGCTGTTGGCCGTGATGATCCTGATATTCAGTTTGGACCAACTTATACTTACGCAGACGGTTCTGTTACAACGACGCCAGAATATCTTATTTTCCCGCTTAAATATTCTGAATTCCTTTTGCTCGAAGAATCTCCTGCAAATCCGGAAAACAGTTCTCTGTTCTATCTGTTCAAATTTGTTAAGAATGCAACCTCGTTTGGTTTTGCACGCGAACAGTACAGTCAGACAATGCTCAACAGAGTTTTGTTCCCGTTGTTTATGCTCATTCTGTTTATAATGCTTGCAACCTTTGCCTGGAATAATCGTGTAGACGGAAATCAGATGTTCCGTTTTTCATGGGTATTCAGTTTCCCATTCCTTATTATCATAAGTTTGTTTGTTTATGAATTTGCCTGCATTTTGTTTAAACTTTCAAATTATATGATTTTGTGTATGGCGGCAGGACTTTCTTCTCTTTTACTTGGTGCAGTAATTTATATAGTCATCATGTTTGTAAGTTCAGTTTGTTTCCTTGCAAGACATTCCTAAGGTTTTCTGCGGTTCGCGCGCCAGATGACGATTTGTTTAAATATTTCACATTAAAATTCTCCTCTTGTCTTAAATAATATATAGTATTAAAATGACTCCATAAATCATTTTTGGTAGGTATTTTTATGATGAATCTTGAAATGCTCGACAAGGCTGTTCGCCGTGTTCCTGATTTTCCAAAGCCTGGAATCCTTTTTTATGACATAACCGGTGTCCTTGTTAATCCCGAAGCTTTAAGATTCTGTATAGACCAGATGATAGAAAAATATAAGGATGCAAAAATTGATGCAGTTGCCGGTGTAGAAAGCCGCGGTTTTATCTTTGCCGCTCCGCTTGCACAGGCACTTGGAATTCCGCTTGTTCTTATACGCAAAAAGGGCAAGCTCCCAGGCGAAACTTATCAATGCAGTTATGCACTTGAATATGGTACAGCAACAGTAGAAGTTCACAAATCCGATGTAAAGGAAGGACAGAGATTTCTTGTTGTTGATTATTTGATTGCAACTGGCGGAACGCTCGCAGCAGCCAAAAATCTGATTGAGCAAGGAGGAGGGGAAGTCACTGATTTCTTCGGAGTAATCGGCCTTCCCGACTTAAATTATGAATCCGTGCTCGCACCTTGCAAAGTAACTACATTAATTAATTATGCTGGTGCATAAAAAAAGCCCGTGGTTCCTGAGCTTGTCGAAGGGCCAACACAATTAAAAATCAGAATCCGAAACAAGTTCGGGATGACACAAGACAGGAGATATAATTATGATAAAACTACCATCAAAATATAAATCAATTTTAAGTACTCGCGAAACAGAACACGCGATAATTTCAATTAAAGACTTTTTCCAGCTGGCTTTAAGCACAGAACTTAATCTTTACCGTGTAACGGCTCCTCTTTTTGTTGGTGCCGGCACAGGTATTAATGACGACCTTAACGGTGTTGAACGTCCTGTAAGCTTTCCTGTAAAAGCTTTGAACGAAAGCCGTATGGAAATTGTTCAGTCACTTGCTAAATGGAAGCGTCTTAAGATTACTTCCCTTGGACTTGAACCTGGCTTTGGTATTTACACAGATATGAATGCACTTCGTCCGGATGAAGACCTTGATCCAATTCATTCTATTTATGTAGATCAGTGGGACTGGGAAATGGCAATTGACCCGAAAGACCGCACTGTTTTCTTCCTTCACGAAATTGTAAAGAAGGTTTATCGCTGCATTCAGCGCACAGAATTCTTTATTTATGACCGCTATCCTGCAATTAAGCCTGTGCTTCCAAAGGAAATAAAGATTTTGTACGCAGATGATTTGCAGAGAAAATATCCTAAGCTTACTCCAAAAGAGCGCGAAGACAAGGTTGCAAAGGAATATGGCGCTGTTTTCATCACTGGTATTGGTGGAAAGCTTCCTGACGGTACAATTCACGATGGACGTGCTCCAGACTATGATGACTGGATTACCGAATGTGGTGATGGCCATCGTGGTTTAAATGGAGATATTCTTGTATGGAACCCTGTGCTTGACAGCGCCTTTGAACTGTCTTCTATGGGTATTCGTGTAAGTCCTGAAAGCCTTAAGCTTCAGCTGGAAGAACGCGGCTGCACAGAAAGAAGCAAGTTCGACTTCCATTCAAAGCTGCTTAAGGGCGAGCTTACACAGACTCTTGGTGGTGGAATTGGCCAGTCACGTTTGTGTATGTTCCTTTTGCGCAAGGCTCACATCGGCGAAACACAGGTTAGTGTCTGGACAGACGAAATTAAAGCCGACTGCAAGAAGCGCGGAATAACGCTTTTGTAGGGGCGGGGTCCCTGAGCCTGTCGAAGGGCAAACCGAATGACCGAATACAAATTTAAATCAACAGAACTTGAGTCTCAGATATCTACTCTAAACGAAAAAGGTATAACAGAATTTTCAATTCACGATACGTCCGTTGCAAAGGATAAAAAACGGCTGCTTAAGATAATAAATCTTGTTGCCCGCTTTGCACCGGACGTTTTTGTTTCTATACTTGTCGAAGCTTCCGTGATTGACCGCGAAATTGCCTCTGCCGCAACACAGATTTTTTGTTCCTTTGATATTCCTCTGGAAGTCCAGTCAAAAGGCGATAAGCTTCTTTTTGACAAAAAGTTTTATTCTTCCAAAGCACGACTGCTTAATGATTTTGGGCTTGTCTTTGGTTTTCAATTGACTTATGCGCAGGAGGAAGGCGATTCCCTAAAGCTTTTTTTAGACCGTCTTGATTTTGCCGTTCAGCAATATCCAAATCACATAGATTTTCCACAGACAATGAATTCCGAACAGGAAAAAACAGCCAGCGTAACAGGCTTCTTTTCGGCCCAGGATATCCGTTATGCAAGAGACGTTTCTTTTGCCTGCAGAACCTTTTATACCTCTGGTCGTGCCGTTCCATGGTTTTTATCTGTGCTGAAACCATTGCGTATTTATGCCTCCCGTTTCTTTGCCGATTTTGCCGAATGGCAACGCTGCAACAACTGCGATTATAGAAGCGGTTTTGTTCCCGAAGCAGTTCCTCATAAAGAAATAGAAAAAATGCAGGAGCTTTTCCTTGAACAGAAATATGAAGAAAAATCCCAGCATGCACTTATTCCGCTTGTAAAGGATATTGTTGCCTTAAACGGAGCAATGTCACGGCTCGCAGGAGAAGGTGAAGAAAGCACTGTTGTAACTTCCTATCATCCGGATGATTTATTAAGTGAAGAGGCTCTTGACCTTGTTTCATTTTCCGAAAATGTCTGCATGGAAGAATGCAGGGTACGTGTTTTTGAAACAGAGGACGGCCCTTCTGTCGAGGTGATTGAATGAAAAAATTAACTGGTATTTACAGTGTGTTTGCTGTTGCCTGTATTTTAACTGTTTTAACGGGCTGCTCAAAAAAAAGCAGTAAAGCTTCAAATAGTTATGGTTTTCTTGGAGAATCAAAGGTTTCGTCGCCACAGCTTTCGATGAAAACTGCCGCACTTGCCGATTATGCAGTTGCCGATGATTTTGAATATGAATATGCAGAAGAAGCTGCCGGCTTTGTAAATAATTCTGAAATGCCGGTGCCTGTCGAAGGATCCGATTATGAACGCAAGCTTATCCGCACAGGAAACGTTTCGTTAGAAGTTCAGACAGTTTCCGGGGCAGAAGAAGAAATTACAGCCTGGGCAAAAGCTCTTGGCGGTTATGTAACAAATGCAAATACCTGGCAGGGTGGTGCAGGTTTTACAGTCCGCGTTCCATCTGCACGTTTTGACGAGGCAATGGCTCAGGTTGGCAACTTTGGTCGTATTACAACCAGAAGTGTTTCAAGCGATGATGTAAGCGACAATTATTACGATTTGAAAGCTCGTCTGGAAACAAAATATATTCTGCGCGACAAGCTTACAGGTTATTTAAGCCAGGCCAAAGATATAAAAGATCTTCTTGAAATTGAACGACAGCTTAATTCTGTAATCGAAGATATCGAAAGCACCGAAAGCCGTTTTAAGAGACTTTCAGGTCAGGTAGATTTTTCGACAATTTATATAAATATGCAGTTCGAGCGTGGTAAAGATGAAGGCGGAATCATTCTTCCGGACGTAAAAAATTCCTGGAACGATTTTGTTTCAAATATAATCGCCTTTTTCTGGGGTTTGCTCAAGATTCTGTTCTATATCGTGATTTTTGGTATTCCGATTATTGCCATAGCCGCTTTCTTTTTCTGGCTTTTGTTCGGCAAAGTTGGTTTATTAGTAAAGTTGTTTAAAAAACTTAAGAAATAGATATTAGCAGGGGAAGGGGGATGCGAGTTTTGCTAACTTCGATTTTTATATCGAAAGCAAAACTCGTTAGCGAAGCGTTTCTCCCCCTCGCGCCAGCCCGCGTTGCGGTCTTCTGCTACCCCCTCTGCAGGGGCTCAAACGCCGCCCCCGCGAGTTTCCTTTTGGAAACTCGGTAGTTCACGAAGTGAACGTACAACACCCCCGGCTGTTATTTAGAATCTGTTGCTCCAATAGCAGTGTGAGAAGCAGCAACATTTACAATACATGCATAAGCGTCTAATGTTGCTCCGGAACTTGTTGTAACAGATTTCATTTCTATGTTCAGTGTTTCAATAACATCATTTCCAATCTTAAGTTGTACAGTTCCACCATTTCTTACTGAGCCATTGTTTACACCTTCAAACGTTCCCTGGTATATCATTTCGATTGTTTTTGTTGTGGCTTTTGGTCGTGTAAACAGCTTCCATGTACCTTTAGAAGCAGCAGAATTTTTTGGTGTAAAACTTATCTGATAAATACAATCCTGGTGATTTCCATAATTAAAGGATTGTGTTGAAGTATAATAAATATAACTGTTCATATCATCAGATAAATAAAATTCATGATTTATAGTACTATCTGCCTGTGTATAAGCTATACCTTCAGGTGTCTGATCTTTGTCCTCTTCATTATCAAGCATCATATTAAGTAGTCCATCACATGATGCCAGACAAAGGATAGTTCCAATTGCCAAAAGTATTCCAAACAATTTAAAAATCTTTTTCATATAAAATCCTCCAGATATATAAAGTTATAAATATAATTATAAACCCATTTATCAATAAAGCAACATTAAATATATGCGTATAAATTTATTGTTGTTTTTGATATAATCAAAATATGAAATTTACTCACCTGCTTTTTGATATGGACAATACTGTTTATCCTTCCAGTTCTGATATGGACAAGGGAATTACGCGCCGAATGCTTGAATGTGTTGCAGATTTTTTTAATTGTGATATGGAAAAGGCAACTCAGCTTCGAGCAGAACGGATTGTTCATTATTCTACAACATTAGAATGGCTGCGTGCAGAAGGAATGTCAGATGTAGAAGGTTTTCTTGCTCATGTTCATCCCGACAACGAAGCAGATGAACTTATGCCTCAGCCGGGGCTCCGCGAATTTCTTCTTTCACTTGATTATCCAAAATCAATCTTAACAAATGCTCCTCACGAGCATGCAGACCGTGTTCTTGGAAAACTTAAAATTGCAGATCTTTTTGAAGCAGTTACAGATATCCGCGATGCAAACTTTAATGGAAAACCTTATCCGGATGCATATAAGGCCGCTTTGAACAAAGTTGGTGCCGGTATAGAAAATACACTTTTTCTTGATGATATGCAGAAATATACAGACGGCTGGGCTGCGCTTGGTGGAACTGCCATTCTTATAGGAAATCAAAACGGCAAGCCTCTTTCTGCAGATGCCCGTGCAATGATTCAAGCAAAGCAGGAAAATCCGGATGGGCCGGAAGGTAAGACAATAAGACTTAATTCAATTTATGAGCTTCCACAATTTCTTCGGAACAATTCACTATGATAGAAGTGCTTCATTTTTATAATGACAGTAAAATCCGTCTTGATGAGCTTTTGCGTAAGGAACTTCCTGCCCGTTTTATAAACAGCAAGGGAGAGGCAAACGTTTTTTCTAATTCTAAAATACGGCGTCTTATTGTTGCCGGTGCTGTAAGTGTAAATAACCGTGTTGTTACAAGACCTGCCTTTGAACTTAAGCCGCGTTCCGATGTATGTGTTAAGTTTGACAAAGAAAAATTCTTTTTCGAAAAACAGCCCGATGACATTGCGTTTGAAGTGACTTCTGAAGCTGTTTTATACGAAGATGAAGATTTTATTTTTATAAACAAACCAGCTTTTTTTCCTGTTGAACAGACAATTACAGGTAACCGCGATAATCTTCACGATGCTGTGGTACGTTATTTATGGTCTAAAAATCCGGCGCTCCGTAATCCTCCGTATGCAGGCATAATGCATCGTCTTGACCGCGAAACTAGCGGTGTAATTCTTTTTACAAAAAACCGCGATATTAATAAGAAGGTTTCCGAGATTTTCCAGAGTCATTCATTTACAAAAAAATATTTTGCTGTTGTTTCTGATTCAGGAAAAAAACTTTTGGACGGCGATACTTTTTCTGTGGAAATGTATATGGCAAGGGTTTCTGCTAAAAGTCAGGCAGCAAAATGGGGTCAGGTTCCCGAAAACTCAAAGGATGCGCAGTATTCCAGAACAGATTTTAAGGTTTTACGCTCTTTTTCAATAGAAAATCACCAGTGTTTTCTTGTGGAATGTAATCTTTTTACCGGCCGTACACACCAGATAAGAGTTCACCTTAGTTCCAAAGGCTTCCCCATTCTTGGCGACACACTTTACGGAGGCCAGCCAGCCAGCCGCATCTATCTTCATTCCTGCGAATTAACCTGTGATTTGTTTTCTGTAAAATCAAAGTGTCCCTGGTAATAAAAATTCACAAAAAATCAAAGAAATATTTAATATTTTTGTTGACGATTGCACTTATTAATCATTAATTTTAAAGATAAGAATAATTTTTTACTTTGTGAGAAGTGTAATGTCAGACAAAGAAAACGAAACTACAGAAGAAAAGATTCAGGAAGAAGGTGCGGCTGATGTTGGCTCAAATGCCGCAGATGAAGCTTCTGCTGGCCCTTCGACAGGCTCAGGAACCACAGATGCTGGCTCTGAGAACACAGAAGAGATTTCTCCAGAAGAAAAGATTGCTGCTCTTGAAAAGGAAATTGCTGATCTTAAGAATCAGGCTCTTTACAAGGCTGCCGAAAATGACAACTGGCGCAAACGTATGATGCAGCAGAAAGATGATGCTGTTGCTTATGCAAATGCGGCTCTTTTGGGAGATCTGCTTGACAGTCTTGATAATTTTGACCGCACTCTTGATGCAGCAAAAGACGCAAAGGATGCAAAGTCAATTGCAGACGGAATCAAGATGATTAACAAATCTCTTGTAAAGATGCTCGAAGATAAATATGGTCTTTCAAGCTACGGCAAGGAAGGCGATGAGTTTAATCCTGATGAGCACGAAGCAATTGGCCGTGTAGAAGATGAAAAAGCAAAAAAAGAAACATTGGCTCAGGTATATCTTAAGGGATATAAACTGAAGGATAAGGTTATTCGCCATGCTAAGGTTATGGTGAAGGTGCCAAAAAATTAATTTGTAAATAATATAGCGAGGTAAATAAAATGGGAAAAATCATTGGTATTGACTTGGGAACGACAAACTCTTGTGTTGCCGTAATGGAAAACGGTGAACCAGTTGTAATTCAGAATGCAGAAGGCGGAAGAACAACTCCTTCTATTGTAGGTTTTACTTCTAAGGGAGACCGTATTGTTGGTGCTCCTGCTAAAAACCAGATGGTAACAAATCCGAAGAATACAATTTATTCGGTAAAACGTCTTATTGGACATAGATTCAGCGAACTTCAGGGAGAAGCAACAAAGCTTCCATATAAAGTAATCGATAACGGTTCTGACTGCCGTGTAGAAGTAGAAGAAGCAGGTGCTTCAAAGCAGTATTCACCACAGGAAATTTCTGCTTTCATCCTTCAGAAAATGAAGAAAACTGCAGAAGATTATCTTGGTCAGGAAGTTACAGAAGCTGTTATTACAGTTCCTGCTTACTTTAATGACTCTCAGCGTCAGGCAACAAAGGATGCCGGTAAAATTGCCGGTCTTGATGTAAAGCGTATCATCAACGAACCTACTGCTGCTTCTCTTGCATTTGGATTCAACAAGGATCAGGACAAGGAAAAGACAATCGCTGTATACGACCTTGGTGGTGGTACATTTGATATTTCTATTCTTGAACTTGGTGACGGTGTATTCGAAGTTAAGTCTACTAACGGTGATACTCACCTTGGTGGCGATGACTGGGACCGTGTAATCATCAACTGGCTCGTAGATCAGTTTAAGGCAGATACAGGCATTGACCTTTCTAAAGATCCTATGGCTATGCAGCGTCTTCGTGAAGCTGCTGAAAATGCAAAAATCAGCCTTTCAAGCCAGACAACAACAGATATCAACCTTCCATTTATTACAGCTGATGCAACAGGTCCAAAGCACTTGCAGAAGTCTTTGACACGTGCTCAGTTTGAACAGATGACTGATGGTCTTTATGAAAGAACAAAGGAACCTTGCCGCAAGGCTCTTGCAGATGCTGGTCTTACTGCAGACAAGATTGATGAAGTTCTTCTTGTTGGTGGTTCTTCTCGTATGCCAAAAGTTCAGGAAGTTGTAAAACAGATTTTTGGTAAGGAAGGAAGCCGTGCCGTAAACCCAGATGAAGCAGTTGCTATTGGTGCTGCAATTCAGGGTGGTGTACTTGGTGGTGACGTAAAAGATGTTCTCCTTCTTGATGTAACTCCACTTTCACTTGGTATTGAAACAATGGGTGGTGTAATGACAAAGCTCATTGCACGTAATACAACAATTCCTACAAAAAAGAGTCAGATCTTCTCTACTGCTGCCGATGGACAGACTGCTGTAAGTATTCACGTACTTCAG
>JAGCTZ010000177.1 GCA_017963165.1 Treponema sp. | reverse complement strand
GGTGAACTGTCAAACAGAGCAAGACTTCCAGTCTCCAAAAGGTAGTCAAAACTACAAGGGTTGTACGGAAAATCTTTCATAAGACACAGGTTAATTTTACCTAAATGATGCAAGATAATTCAATTACTTTAATATACGAGGTATGGTATGGAAAATGAAATTTCACTTTTAGAAGACAATTCTATTCGCTCAAAAATTCATGTTATTCGCGGGCAGCAGGTGATGCTTGATTTCGACCTTGCTCAGATTTATGGGTATGAAACCAAAAATTTTAATCGTCAGGTAAAAAACAACATTGAACGATTTGATTCAGATTTCATGTTTCAATTATCGGATGCAGAAATTCAAGAACTTTCAAGGTGCAAAATTTTCACCTTGAACAAAGGTCGTGGCAGTAACATAAAATACGCACCCTACGCTTTCACAGAACAAGGCATCTACTTCCAGGGGCAGATTTTCGACGCTTACGCTAAGTTCGAAAGCTTCATAGCCCAGGCAAAGAAAGAAATTATCCTCATTGATAACTATGTAGATTTGTCCATTTTACAACGTCTGGCAAAAAAGACGAAAGGCGTTAATGTGACTATTTACACAGACCCAAAAACAAAACTGGCACCACTGGATGTACAAACTTTCAATACCCAATATCCAACGCTTACACTAAACTTCACAACAAAAGCTCACGACAGGTTTTTGATTATTGATCAAAAAATCATGTATCACATTGGCGCTTCCTTAAAAGATTTAGGAAAGAAGCACTTTGCTTTTAGTGTATTAGATGCGGCTTATATTCCGATGATTTTGAAGAACTTATAAACAGATTCATTCGTTCAGAAATTAAGTTTGACAGAATTTCATAGGGGGGATTATAATAGAGGAAACTTTTCAAATCAAAGGAGATTCTTCTATGAAAAAAATCAAAACCCTTCTGGCTGCATTTCTGGTAGTAATTGCAGCAGGTATGCTTATTGCTTGTTCTTCAAATTCTGATGCCCCTTCTCTTGATACTAGTTCCAATACCACTCCACTTTTTGATGCAGGAGACGCTGTAATACCAGCTGATGATGTTGAACTTTCTAATGGGCTTTGGGTGTTTAAATGGGTTTATACATCCGAAAATAGCGCAACTTCGCATTGGTATGAGGACAATCATGTTGACTACAGATATATCTCTTCAAAAACTGTACTAGTTTTAAATTTCTCGGTATCAAATGGAACGCGGACAACTACATCTGGAAAATATAAAAGCGAACAAGTTCTAGATGACGAGAATAAAGCAAAATTAAGTCAATTCTTTACAGAAAATAATCTTCCTCAAAAATGGAATGGAAACAAATTAATTGCAGAAGATAATGATTATACATATGCTGGCAACATGAATCATGCTTTACAGTCTGCTTCTGAATCATATGCTACAGTTACCACAAATGAAAATAAAACTCTTTATATTATTTCTTACAGCACCAACGATAATTATTACTTCGCCAAGCAATAAATAATCACATATCCAGACAAAACGGCCTTTTTTCGATATTACCTTGGTAATATTTGGCCGTTTTTCTACGTTTCAGGTGTTATTTTCACTTGATAAATCCGTAATTCGTAGTATAAATATGAATTACGGAGGATATATGAAAAATCAATTTATTTCTAGAAGAACTTTTATTTTTATATCAGGCATCTGTGTGGCTTTTTTTCTGCTTGCAGGTTGTTCCGATCTTTCTGGTGGTGCTGGTAATTGGTTTTACGGATACAATGACGGCAGCGGCTATTATAACGGTTTTGATGATGATTTCACAGACGATTCAGGTGACAAGTTTGAAGAAATCAAAGACAATCCTTTCATAAACACCGCAGACGAAAATGTTTCAACGTTTTCTCTGGATGCAGATTCTGCCTCCTATTCGTATATGCGGGCAAACTTAAAAATCAATATATTGCCTTCTAAAAATTCTGTTCGTATTGAAGAATATCTTAATTATTTTACTTTTGATTACGAAGACCCGGCTGATGGCGAAACTGTTTCATTAAACAGCGAAATTTCCGGTTGTCCCTGGAATAATGAACATTATCTGGTGCGACTTGGCATTAAGGGAAAATCTATTCCCGCCGAAAATATTCCACTCAACAATTATGTATTTTTGATTGATGTTTCGGGTTCAATGGCTGGTTCTGACAGATTAGATCTTTTAAAGAAAGGCTTAATCAAAATGCTGGACAGTATGAATCCGCAGGATAGAATTTCTATTGTCACTTATTCTGGAAAAGAACAGCTTTTGCTTGAATCTACACTTGTAGAAAACAAAGACTTAATTAAAGCAAAGATTAAAAAGCTTGTGGCAAGCGGTTCTACTAACGGTGCAAATGCAATCAAAATGGCCTACAAGGAAGCAATGGATCATTACATCGAAGGTGGCAACAACAGAATCATCATGGGAACCGACGGCGATTTTAACGTTGGTATTACAAAAAAAGAAGATTTGCTTGAGCTTGTTCAAGCTTATGCAACACAGGAAAAAAGTGTCTATCTGACAGTCTGTGGTTTTGGAATGGGAAACTGGAACGATGGAATGATGGAACTAATCTCTAACAAGGGAAATGGTACTTATGTATACGTAGATTCCGAAGAAGAGATGAACAAAGTTTTTGTAGAAGAAACTTCGCGATTTATTTCTGTTGCAAATGACTGTAAAGCACAGATTACTTTTAACAAGGATTTGGTTTCGGCCTATCGCTTAATTGGTTACGAAAACCGCGTTCTTAATAACGATGATTTTGAAAATGATGAAGTTGATGCCGCAGAAATTGGAGCTGGTCAGACAGTTACTGCTCTTTACGAAATCATACCTGCAGAAAACTGTACATATGATACTGCAACAAAAGAGTTTTCAGCCCCTCTGTTCACTTTTGATTTCCGCTACAAAGAAAAATTAAACGAAGAAAGCAAGCTGCTCAAATCCAAAACTAAAGTTTTCTCCGAAACCTGTTCAGACAACATGCGTTTTGCTCAAGTTGTTGCCGTTTACGGTATGTTACTCAGAAATTCAGAATATAAAGGAAATGCAAGCTTTAATATGGTTCTTGAACTTTATGGAAACGGCTTTTCTTTTGACCCTTATGGTCGCCGAGCAAAGTTTGCCGAACTTGTCAGAAATACAAATGAACTTTTTTCTAAAAATGCAATAACGGAATAGACATAAAAAAAGATGCAACTGCCGACCTAAAATATTTTATATAATTTACCAGGCCGGCAGCATGCATCTTATAGATATGAAATAGTTTTAATCTTTCGCGATTAATCCAGATTCAACTGCTTTGTAAACATATACTGTGTTACTGCAAAGTATACAGCCGAAATCAAAACCAGAATCAGCGAGAAGATTCCGAAGGTCTTGAACATAGCTCCACCCATTGCGTAATCAGGAATAAGACCTGCTTCGATATTTGGAACAAGGCGGAAAATCCAGCCGTTGATGTAGAACAAGCCTACGATGATTAATACCTTCCAGAAGCTGCGGCGGCTCTTTATTACAAGAGCAAAGCTGTTTACAACATAAATCAAAGTAATAATAAAACAGGTTGCTGCAACAGAAACCATAACTCCCATCCAGAAGATTTTTCCGATTGAAAGATTATAGCGGCTAAGTTCTTCACTTAATTGTGGAAGTTCTTCGAATACAGTTCTAAGGATTCTTGGCAAATCCAATCTTATTAAACAGAACAACTCTGAAACAAATGTAACAATACAGCAGGCAAACATCCAGATAAAGCCTGTTATGAATTTTCCCCAAAGGTGTTCGCCCATTGTTACTGGAAGAGAAAGATTCATATAAGCTTCTTCTTCGAGCATACTCTGCTTAAAGCGGCGTGCAATTGCTACAATAGTCATTACAAAGGCAACAACAGAAACAACTCCATAAGCAATAAAAAGCGAAATTGTTATAAAGTCTCTTGAGCCCATTGCATAAGAAACTGATGAGCTGTCGCCAAAGAAAGCTTCTCTCTGATTTGGTGAAATAAACAGGCCGGCAAGCAGCCCGAGCATCAAAAGAACTCCATAAAGAGGAATAAGTCTCTTTGATGAATGCTTAAGATCATATTTAATTACTTTACCGATTTTTGGAAATGGATTTCTCATTTTTTTGCCTCCTGTACCTAGCATCTGAATTCCTCGCGGAACAAAGCATCAATTGATTTGCCTGTTTCTTCGCGAATATCATCTACATCACCCTGGCGCACAATGCGTCCCTCTTTCAAAAACAGAATGTGATTCAAAACTGGTTCTACATCTGCAATAAGGTGTGTAGAAATAATTACAGTCGCATTCTCCTGATAGTTCGAAATAATTGTATTAAGAATGTAGTCGCGGGCTGCAGGGTCTACACCTCCAATTGGTTCGTCCAAAAGGTAAAGTTCTACATCGCGGCACATTGTTGTAATAAGCTGAACCTTTTCTTTTGTACCCTTAGACATTTCTTTAAGTTTGTCGTTAGGATTGATGTTCAGGCTCTTAAGCATATCAAGTGCCTTTGCCTTATTAAAGTTTGTGTAAAAATCATTGAGCATGTTCATAAGATCATTTACGTTCATCCAGTCGTTCAAATAAACCTTGTCAGACTGATATGCAACTAAATCTTTTGATTCTGCTCCTGGCTTAAAACCACAGGCTAAAACTTCTCCTTTTGTCGGCTGAAGAAGTCCTGTTGCAAGCTTTAAAAGAGTTGTCTTTCCACTGCCGTTTGGACCAAGCAAACCTACGATTGAACCGCGTGGAATGCTCAAAGTAATATCATCAAGGGCAGTTTTCTTGCCGTACTTTTTTGTTATGTTCTTAAACTCAAGAATTGAATCCATAGTTTATTCCTCCTGATTAGTCATTAAAATCTGAAATCAATTTAATTACTGTATCTTTGCTAAGACCCATCTGCTTCATTTTTTCAAGGAAGGCTTTGATTTCCTTTTCTGCAAGTTCCTTTTTCATAGAAAGTATCAGCTCCTCATCATCTGTAATAAATCGGCCAGAAGTTCTTTCTGTACGTACCAACCCTATTCTTTCAAGCTCAGCCAGAGCCTTTTGCATTGTATTAGGATTAACTTTTGCAACTACTGCAAGATCCCTTACCGATTCCAGGCGCTCACCTTTTGGCAGCTCACCGGAAACAATTGCAACTTTAAAGACTTCCATAAGCTGAAGATAAATAGGCTTATCGTTAGTGAATTGATATTCCATATGCACCTCCGTATTACTGTATTAAGTGTATAATACAGTAATACAACATATTTGTCAACATTTTTTTTAAAATCTGTTATAATATTTTTATGAACATAATTAATGCAGCTGCTTTTGATTCTTCTCTTTTAAAGACATTTCTGGAGCCCTGGGAATACTCCTGCGTTACATTATGCTCGCATGTTAGAAAAAAGAAGTTAGAGAAAGTTTTCGTGATAACTGATGACCCTTCGACAGGCTCAGGGACCACAAGCATCCTTGGTATTTTGTATTTAGACAAGACCCTGCTCTACTGTATTCCGCACGCAGAAAAAATTGCGGGACTTACAGAAACTCTTGCAGACTTCCTGAAAGACAAAACAATTTCCTGCCTGAACGGTGAACCTGATGCCGGCTCATATATTCTTAAAGCCCTTTCAACAAATGGCAAAACTCCGTATCAGATAAATAATTACAATCTTATGACTCTTGATACAACGCCTTTCCCACCTCCAGAAAAACTGAGCTGTGATGACGAAATTAAACGCTGTAGCAGCCCCGAAAATGATACAGAACTTCTGCTTGGCCTTCAGAAAATGTATATGGCAAAGGAAGTTGCTCCTGCCGGTAAACAGATAAGCGACCTTGAAACTGCTGCGCAATTAAAAACAATTCTAAAAGATCAGCTTTGCTTTGCGCTGTGGTCAGATGGAGAAATTGTAGCCAAGGCAAACACAAATGCAATAGGCTTTGAATATGCCCAGTTAGGCGGAGTTTACACACATCCTTTATTCCGTAAAAATTACTATGCCTGGAATCTTGTTTATACAATCTGCACACGCATAATCAAAAGCGGACGAAAAATCAGTCTTTTTGTAAAAGAAAAAAACAATCCTGCAAATACGCTTTACGAACGAATTGGTTTTATGCCGACAGGAAAATATATTATTGCGTATTTTTAAAACTGACATTCCAGGCATGTTGGCCCTTCGACAGGCTCAGGGACCACAGGTTTGCATACTTGTTTACATACTCAGTGACCACGAAACTAGTAACCATCGCACATAATGATTTGTTTTATAAAAAAGGAGTTTTTTCATGAAAAATGTTCTAAAATCTTTACTTTGCACTGCACTTATCTTTTTTGGAGCAGCAGCAACCCCCGCATTTTCCAATGATTATGTAAAATTTGATGGCTGGAAGCAAGCCGAAACAACACACTTCCGTTTTATTTACGAAGCAGCTTCGGAACCGGCAGCACAGGCCTACGCAAAAATTGCCGACGAAGCCTGGGAAAAAATTGCAAAAGTTTATTCAATGCCCCAGGAAAAGACAAATGTTTATGTATTCAGCCGTTTGAATATCGTAAACGCATATACTTTCTTTGCTCCACCAGAAATTATTATGTATGATTCACCAGTTCTGGACAGTACCTTTGGTTTCCGTGACGACTGGATGAAGCTCTTTTTTACGCACGAATTAATTCATATTGCAAACATTACATTTGAAGATAAAAATTATCTTACATCAAAGCTTTTTGGCGAAGCCTTCCGCGGAATGGATTATTCTATGATTCCAGGTTGGGCTCTTGAAGGACTTACTACTGTCTTAGAAACAGAGCTTACAAACGGAGGCCGAGGCCGCAGCCCTTACTGGGAGCTTGAATATAAAGCCCCTACAATGGATAACGCCCTCATTCCATATCGTCTTATTGGAACGGAAGCGGAACCTCCTTATGGCCAGATATATGTAATGGGTTATCTGATTATGCGAAGTATTGCCGACAGATGGGGACTTCAGGCACTTGCCGATATTGAACGTAACAGAAGCATTAATCGTTCCTGGGAAGAAAGTGTAAAGCTTGTTACAGGTCACACACCACAGGATATTTACCGTGAAGTAAAAATTGCCCTCGAAAAGAAATATGCTGCAGAGCGACAAATTCCGGAAGGAAAAATAATTTCGCCTAATGATATGAACATGCATTACTACAAGCCTGCAATTATTTTTGATGACGGCTCCCTTATTACAATCCGTCAATCTGCAGATTCAGATGCAATGGCAGTTCTTCTTAATTCTGCAGCCGACGAGGGATTAAAATATTATGATGAAAGCTCCAGCAATTCCGATGAAAATAAATCTGTAAGAGAAACAATTCTTTTTACTGCTAATTTTTCTGACCAGGATTCCATCACAGCCGATGAAAATAAAACTGTTTACTACACTTCTGCAGTTTCAAGATATGATAGGAATCCGGGAAGCGAAACACAATTCCCTATTTTTAAATGGACACAGGAAGACGGCTGCAAGCAGCTTACTGCTGATAATAACTCATACTATCAGCCTGTTATAAGTCGTGATGGAAAGATTCTTGTTGCAGTAGAACAGAAAGGCCTTAAAATGCGCCTTGTCCAGATTGATACAGAAACTGGAACACAATCAGTGCTTTTCGAAGATCCACGCTACAGTTTTATTCAGCCGGCAATTAATGCAGACGGTACTCAGCTTGCTTTCCTTATTCTTAAGGATGACAGAGCTTGTGTAGCCCTTGCCGACCTTTCTACAAAACAATACAAAATCGTAAACAATACCGATTATGATTTTATCACCGACCCTTCAAGTCCATCCTTTAATAAGGACGGCACTTTGACTTTCTGTAGTAATGACAGAGGTCGTCTTGAAATATTTGAAGCAAAGGTTAACTCTGATGGTCAAACCTTTACTTATATTCCAATGCTTTCTGATCCAATTGGCGCGCTTTGGGCTTACAAAAATGATTTTGGAATATTCTATACATCAAAGGCTTCTACCGGTAGTGTAATCAAAATAAAACCTGTAGAAGATTGGGGAAAAGTTCCGGCCTTTGAAGGTCCATCGCCTGCAGGTCAAATTATAACCTTTGGACACCTGGAAGATGATTACCCTGATTTTAATCCTTATAAAGCTGTTGCCGAAAGTCAGTCTAAAACTGATGAACAGACTGAATCAGAGCTTGCTGATAAGGAACTTGATTTTACAACAGAGGGACAGACTCAGGCTGTAGAGAATACAGAAGAAGAAGCCGCTTCTACCGACGATGAAACAGAACAGGAGGATAAGTCAAAAGAAGAAAAATACAAAAAGCGGTCTCCTAAAAAGATTGCCCAGCTTGAAAATCTTGATCCTGGCGTAACAGAACTTACAAACGAAAAAACATATTTCCCTATGCTTCAACCATATCTGTATATGCCGTTCTTTTCATCAATTGAATTCAAAGACGACAACTATCTTGGTTTCGGCGGCTTCTTTGCAGCAATGACACCAAAGCTTCAGATGAAGACAGGTATTCTCTTTCTTGATGCCTTCTATTATCCAAAAATCAAAAATTTCACAGGCGATTTCTTTGCAGAATTACCAATTGGTACAGGTGCTCTTGATTTGGGAATCTCACGAAATACTTCAATGCTTGGCTTAAATCAGGATAAATCAAACTTTATGATGAACAATATTATGATTGCAGGTTATACACAGCCGCTTTACAGCAGAGAAGAAAAGCATAATACAAAGGAATTGAAACTTGTTACTTACATAGATTTTTCAATGTCACAAAAGAATGAAAAAATCTTTGCTGTAACCGATAATATTCCTTTCGAAAAGCAGCTTGCATTCCATATTGGACTTGATTATTCACAGGACTTTACTTTACGACACGACAATACACTTTCATTCTCTATCGTAAATCTTGCTCTTGGTCATTTTGATTTTAATGCAAATAAAGTACGAATAGGTTATGAAGGCGAATATCTTTTTGGAACAAGCAGTAATTCCGGCAAAAAGGAAATTTCGCTTATTGCACGTTATACAGATTTCCCAAGCGAAACTGTGACCTTGTTCAGCCGCGCACACTTTAATGGCATTCAGGAAGATTGTCTGTACCCTGGTAAACTGCTCGTAAATTATTCTTACATAATGCCGGGACTTTTCTTTGATTTTGCAGACGTTGGCTTTAATGTTCAGGGACTGGCTTCCTTTGGTAAAAACTCCGACGGCAAAACTCCGGATTCAGGAAATCCACTGAACTTTAAACTTGAAAAAATGTTCAACCTTGGCGCAGAAATATCTGTACCTCTTGGATTAGGACAAAAAATTGCAATAGGTTATTCAGCATTATTTGGGGGCGAAGACGAAACCTTTACAAAACCAAAAACAAACTTCTACGTAACCTGTAAGTTTAACTGGTTAAGATTCTAAGGATTAAACGTTTCCGTATTTTGAAACAAACCTTATAAATTCTTCTGGATTAAGAGGATTTGAGAACATAAAGCCTTGTATGTAATGGCAGCCAAGATAAACAACAAGGTCATATTCTCCCAAATCCTCTACTCCTTCTGCAACAACTTCCATATTCAAATCTTTAATCATAGAAACTGTCTGATGAAGAATAATTCTTGCCTTTGCATCATTAATTGCAGACTGAACTAAGGTTCGGTCCAGCTTAACTGTCTTAAAAGGATATTTTACAAGAGTATTTGTATTTGAAAGGCCTGTTCCATAATTGTCGAGTGAAAAATCAACCGAATACTCTTTAAGCGCATTCATATTTCTTAAAAGAATTTCGTTTGCGGCAATTGTTGTTGTCTCGGTAACATCAAGATTTATAAACTTGTAATCAAGCTTGTAATTATCCATTATTTCAATTAAATGCTCATACAGCTTTTCCTGCATACACTGGATTACAGAAAGATTTACATGAACATTTTCTATACCTTTTTCCCACAGGCGATTTTCGGAAACAAACTTGCAGACTTCTTTAAATACATAGTTACCAACCTGAAGAACAAGACCATTTTTTTCTGCCAGTGGAATAAATTCTTCAGGACTGATAGAACCAAGCTCGTCATTGTTTAATCGCAGGAGCGCTTCGACAGAAGTATAAGCCCCCTTAGCAATATTATAAATCGGCTGATAAGCAATTTCAAAAGTATTAGAAGCTATTGCCTCTTCGAGAATCTGAACTATTCTGTTTTCTCGTCTTCGTTTTTCAAGAATTTTTACATCAGCACGAAGTGATTCGTCTTCTCCCAAAGTGTTTTTTCTTTCCAAAGAATTTTCAACAAGCTCAAGTAAATCCTCAAGATTCGAAACATCGTCTGGTGTAAGAACAGTTTTAATAACTACAGAAATTGAAAGCTCTATTGTTCCACATTGTATTGGTTCCTTAAAAAACTCCTGGATTTCTTTTACTATTCTTTTACATTCTGTATCATTTTCTGCAGGAAGAATAATTGCAATTTTTTCAAGACTAATGCGGAAAACATTTGCATTTCCACATTTATTTTTTAAGAAATTAAATACAGATGCAAAAAAGGCTCGTTTATTTGGTTCACCAATAGAACGCAGAATATGTGTAATAGATTCACTATATAAACCTATAATAAACATTTTTTTATCTTCATCAAAATTTTCCTGAACCTTTACCTTAAATGCATCCCTATTATAAACCATTGCCTGTTTATCAAAATAATCATCAGGATTTTCCATGGACAGGAAAGTAATAAGAATTGTAAGAGAAAAAACAAAGCCCGTAATCATAAGATTTGGGAAGAAGATTTGAACAATAGCTGCAATAAAACAAGCAGCCAGATAGAACATTAGAGAAAAGGTTTGATTTTTTGTAAAATCTTTCTGGTGACGTAAGAAATGAAAGATACCCGCCAAAACATAAAAGAAATCAAGAACATAATAGAAAAAGAAAAGTGGCCCGTGTTTAAATTGAAGGTTATCATCAAACCAAAAAACAAAATGTGTAAATGATGTTGTTAGTGTAAACAAACTAAAGAAGAGATATGTTCCGAACAATGCCCAGTATTGCTTACGCGACATTTTTTTATTCCGCTCAGAAAGGTAGTACATACACAGATAAAAACAAAGCGGCATTGCATTAAAGAAAATATAATAAACAATATTTAAGATATAATTAAACCAGACATTTTCTTTAGTTATATGATTTAAGAAAAAAATTGAAAAAACATTTACAAGACTTGAAACAAGACACTGCCAGGTAAGAGCTGTAAACGCATCTGCAATTTTTGTCTTGATATGATTCTCTTTACAATAACTGAGCATTACAGCAATACAAATTAAAGAGGCTGCTACGTCATATCTATAAATATAATTCACCATGAGCCTAATCCTTCCTCTTGCTATAATCAATTAAAAGCTGTAAAAAGTCATCGCGACTAATTGGTTTTGAATAATAAAAGCCTTGAACAAAATCAACACCCATTTCGCGGAGTCTTTCTACCTGTTCCGGAGTTTCGGCTCCTTCGGCAACAATTTCCATATCAAGCATTTTTACCATTTCAATTGTATTCTTTAAAATTATTTCTGCCTTTTTATTATGCATTGCTTCCCAGACCATTCCCTTATCAAGTTTAATTGAATGGAAAGGATATTTAATAAGTGTTGCAGTATTAGAAAAACCGGTACCAAAATCATCAAGAGAAAAGTTCATGTTCCGGTCTATAAGCTTGTTCATGTTTGTCAAAAGAATATCGCTCGAAGCAATTGCAGCAGATTCTGTAACTTCAAGATTGATATAACGATAATCAAGATTATATAAATCCATAATCTGGAACAGCTGCTCGGCAAGTTTTTCCTGCATACACTGAATTACAGAAAGATTGACGTGAATATATTCAATGCCTTTTTCCCAAAGCTTATGATGAAGAACAAAGCGGCAGACAGTTTCAAAAACAAATTCTCCAATCTGAAGAATCATTCCGTTTTGTTCTGCAATTGGAATAAATTCTTCGGGACTTACTTCACCCAGCTCATCATTTTCAAGACGGACAAGCGCTTCGGCAGTTGTAAACCGGTTCTGTTCAAAAGAAAAAATCGGTTGATAAACAACATAAAAATCACCACGTCTTACTGCTTTTTTCATTACCTGCAGAATCTGAAGCTCACGGTTCTTTTTGGCAAGAACATCTTTTTGAACATGAATAACTGTGAAAGGCTCTTCTTCATAAATTGTATGAAGCGAAGCACGGATTAATTCTTCTACATCAGTAATATTCTGCGCATCATCAGGATATTTAAAAATTGCAATGTGCTCTGTAAGCGAAATTCTAAAGTCGCCCATAAGAATTGATTCTTCAAAAACGTTGTGCACATTTTTTATAATTTTGTTTTGGATTTTATCATCATCAGGAATATAAATATAAATACGGCTGCCCGAAACCCTATACAACTGATATTTTCCACAGGCGGCTTTTAACTTTGCAGAAAACAATCGCAGGATTTCGGTTCTTTTTTCTACACCAATTGTTTCTAAAAGGAACCTTATTCCTATAATCTGAATTCCAATTATTCTGAAAGATTTATTTCTGAATCTGTTCTGTTCAAAAACATCACGGAAGGCAGTAATGTTGAGTAAATCTGTTTCTTTATCAAAATAGTTAGTAGGATTTACAAGCGAAAGGAAACACATCATTGTGGAAATTGATGCAATAAAACCTGTGATAATAAGCCCCGGAACAAAGGTTTGAATTATAACAGATGCAACACAGGCCGCAATGTAAAAATATACTGTCACACGCTGAGTAACAGAAGCTTCTTTTCTAAAAAGAATAATTTTATATACCGCACTTAAAAAATAAATGGCGGCAACTACATATAATAATTGATACCCCCAGCCTTTTATAAAAACCAGTTCTTCATTGAAATAAAAAATTGCGTGAGTCCATGGAGTTGATAAAATTAAAAGAAGAGCTCCAGAAATTGGAACATAATATCTGAATCGTTTGAATTTTGTACGGATTATATTACCCGAAAGCGCTGTACGAATACAATCATAAAAAATCAAAGAAAAAGAAGAAATTAAAAGATAATAAAGTTCGTCAACGGCATAGCAGAACCAAAGATTTTTTTCCTGAATATTTTTATGTAAATGGATTGCAAAAACGTCTATTACAGTTGTCATTAAAACATTTATGATAAGCATACAGAAAACTCTTGTTAATCTTGTATTAACAAGCTTCTTTCTGAAAAAACTGAATAGAACAGCAAGAGATAAAACTATAGCTGCAATCTCATATTCTACTATATAATCCATTCATTCTATTTTACACCATTTTGGGCAAAAAAAAAAGACATCTTTTTTGAAGATGTCTTTTTAGAAAACGCCGGGCCTTAAGATAAATTCAGGCCCCGCAATGTCATTGTCGGGTTAGCCCCGACAATCAATTATTTCTTTGCTGCAGCTTTTGGTGCGGCTTTAGCAGCTGGTTTTGGGGCAGCAGCTTTTGCAGCCTGAGCAGCCTTAATAACAGCCTGAGCACCAGCAAGACGTGCAAGTGGTACACGGAATGGAGAACAAGATACGTAGTTCAAACCGAGCTTGTAGCAGAGAGCGATAGAAGCTGGGTCACCACCATGTTCACCACAGATGCCAAGGTGAAGGTTCTTCTTAACTGAACGTCCCTTAGCTTCTGCAATTTCCATGAGAGCACCTGGACCATCTGGATCAAGTGTAGCAAATGGATCATCTTCCAAGATTCTCTGGTCGAGGTAAGATTCGATGAACTTACCATAGTCATCACGAGAGAAGCCGAATGTTGTCTGAGAAAGGTCGTTTGTACCGAATGAGAAGAAGTCTGCATATTTAGCAACCTTGTCAGCAATAAGAGCAGTTCTTGGGAATTCAACCATAGAACCAATTTCGAACTTAAGTGCAGTTCCACATTCCTTGTTTACGTTAGCAATTACAGCTTCTGCCTGACCACGAATCTGTTCAACTTCGCGGTAAGATACAACGTTAGGAATCATGATAAGAACTTCGTGAGCAACGCCTTCTTTGTCGAGCTGAGCTGTAGCGCGGGCAATTGCTTCAACCTGCATTTCGTAGATTTCTGGATATGTAATAGCAAGACGACATCCACGGTGTCCGAGCATTGGGTTGTGTTCATCAAGAGCAGCAACCTTTGCACCAAGAGCAGCTGGCTTCATACCGAGCTTGTCAGCAAGAGCCTTGAGCTGAGCTTTGTCTTCTGCCTGAATGAATTCGTTAAGAGGTGGGTCCAAGAGACGGATTGTAACTGGACGACCAGCCATAGTCTTAATGATTTCGTAGAAGTCTTTCTGCTGGAGTGGAAGAATCTTCTTGAGGTTCTTCTTGCGATCTTCTGTGTTTTCAGAAACGATCATCTTCTGGAATGCTGTAAGTTTTGGTTCATCAAAGAACATGTGTTCTGTACGACAAAGACCAATACCCATAGCACCAAAGCGGAATGCATCTTCTGCATTCTTAGGTGTATCACCGTTAGCGTATACATCAAAGCCCTTAACCTTCTGGCCAGAAGCTGTTGTACGTGTAGACTTAGCACGAACTTCATCAGCCCAACCAAGGAATGTTTCGAGGTCGCCAGAGATAGAAGCTGGTTTTACAGCAACCTGTCCTTCGTATACTTTACCAGTAGCACCGTCGATTGTAAGGAAGTCACCCTTCTTGTAAGCTTTTCCCTTTACAACGATTGTATTTGCATCCTTGAATGTAACATCAGCACAACCACAAACACAAGGAGTTCCCATACCACGAGCAACTACGGCAGCGTGTGATGTACGTCCACCAGTTGATGTAAGGATACCCTGAGCAACAGCCATACCTGCAATGTCATCAGGAGAAGTTTCTTTACGAACGAGGAGAACCTTCTTTCCAGCCTTTGCCCATTCTTCTGCTTCGTCAGCTGTGAATACAATCTGTCCACAACCAGCTCCAGGAGAAGCGTTAAGACCAGAAGCGATTTCTGTAGCCTTCTTTACAGCGTCCTTATCCAACTGTGGGAGGAGGAGCTGGTTAAGCTGTTCTGGTTCTACGCGGAGAAGAGCCTGTTCCTTTGTGATGAGCTTTTCGCCAACCATATCAACTGCCATTTTAACAGCAGCAGCACCAGTTCTCTTACCATTGCGGCACTGGAGCATATAGAGCTTACCTTCTTCAACAGTGAACTCCATATCCTGCATATCATGATAGTGCTTTTCAAGGCGAGCACGAATCTTGCAGAGCTGGTCATAAACCTTTGGATTTTCTTTCTGAAGCTGAGAGAGCTTCTGTGGTGTACGAATACCTGCAACTACGTCTTCACCCTGAGCGTTCATAAGGTATTCACCCATGAATTCGTTCTTACCAGTTGAAGGGTCGCGGCTGAAACAAACACCAGTACCAGAAGTGTTACCCTTGTTACCGAATACCATTGCCATTACAGAAACGGCTGTACCCTTAAGAGCACCTTCCTTGATGTTGTTGAGCTTGCGGTATTTAATAGCACGTGGGTTCATCCAAGAACCGAATACAGCTCCGATAGCACCCCACATCTGCTTTTTAGGATCCTGAGGGAAGTCTTCTCCCTTTTCCTTTTTGTACATTTTTTTGTAGTTAGTAACGATGTTCTTGAGTTCTTCAACATTCAACTCTGGGTCATCTTTAATACCACGCTTTGCTTTTTCTTTGTCAATGATTGCTTCGAACTTGTCGTGATCAACACCCATTGCTACATCACCGTACATCTGAATAAAGCGGCGGTAAGCATCCCAAGCAAAACGTTCGTTACCAGTTTTCTTAGCAAGACCAATTACAGACTTGTCGTTAAGACCAAGGTTGAGGATTGTATCCATCATACCAGGCATAGAGATTGCAGCACCTGAACGTACAGAAACAAGAAGAGGATCTTTTTCATCACCAAGCTTCTTGCCCATAACCTTTTCAAGGCGAGCGAGATATTCATCAACTTCCTTTGCCAAACCAGCAGGGTACTTGCGACCGAGCTTGTAGAATTCCTGACAAACATCTGTTGTGATTGTGAATCCAGGTGGAACTGGAAGACTTAAAGGTTTCTTTGCCATCTGAGCAAGGTTAGCACCTTTACCACCGAGTTC
>JAGCTZ010000176.1 GCA_017963165.1 Treponema sp. | reverse complement strand
GCTGAAAAAGATTCAGGCAGAGATTTCGAAGTACACTCTGCCCGTCCGGAAATCAAAATCTAAAAAACGGCAGTTTAATAAGGCTAATAAATTTGGCTGTAATCTAAAACCGTCGTTTTAGTCTTAAGTTGATGATGTTGCGTAACGCCCCCGCCACATCTTCACTTTAACAATTTTTTGGTCTGCATGTTTCGCCTTCCACAATATTACCCGTGGGAGCTTCATTTTAAAGAAACCACGGGTACAAACGTCAATTCTGGAGCGTAATATTTCACAAAATTACCCGTGGAAACCTCAATTTAGAAATCCCACGGGTATATACGACAATTCTGAAGTGTAATATTTCACAAAGTTACCCGTGTGAACTTCATTTTAGAGATTCCACGGGTACAAGTGACAATTATAGGACAAAATATTTCTCAAAAATACCCGTGGTAACCTCAATTTATAAGTTCCACGGGTACGAGCGACAATTTTGGAGCATGATATTTCATAAAAATACCCGTGAGAATTTCATTTTAGACACTCCACGGGAACGGCCAATAATTCCGGAACGTGATACTCATATCAAACCAATAGAAATCTTAATCAAAAAAAATCCCGAAAAAAATTACCTAAACACCATAACTTATGTTAAAATATAAGAATGAAACGAAACAACGAAAAATATTCATATCATTTTATGCAGAACGGTGGACTTATTCAGGCAAAGATTTCTACAATTGATGATGTTCTGAATCTGCGCGACTTGGACCCAAAAATGTGGACGGCACTGGCCTGCCCTGTTCAGGGATTGGAATTCAGCGAAGAAACGCTTTCCATTCTGGATACAGACAAAAACGGACGTGTAAGGCAGCCGGAAATTCTGGAAGCCGTTGAATATATCCGAAAATATTTTTCACGTCCTGAAATAATAATGCAAAAAGGAGATTCAATTCCTCTTGATGCAATGAGCAGCGAACCTTTTGCCTGCGGGCACTCTCCTTTAGATTCCGCAAAATCTGTTCTTTCTATTCTTGAAAAATCGGATGCAAGCGAACTTAAGCTTGAAGACCTTTCTGTAAACGACAAGCTTTTTGCTCCAAATGTTTTTAATGGAGACGGCGTACTCTGCGCAGAATGTGTAAAAGACGAAGCTGTCGCAAATGTTATAAAAGACATTATCACCTGCACCGGCGGAACTGATGACATAAGTGGAGTAAAAGGAATTACACGCACTCAAACCGAAGAATTCTTTAACAATGCAAAAGCTCTGAAGGAATGGCGCGACTCAGGTGCTAAAAATGATCCAAAAATTTTCTTCCTTAAAGATGCAACAGATGCCGCTGCAAAAAGCTTTATGGCAATCAAAGAAAAAGTAAATGATTATTATCTGCGTTGTTCTCTTATAAATTTTGACGGTGGTTCAAAAGATATAATGAAGGCTAAAACCGACACAATGTTCCTTGATGAAAATGGAGAATTGTTTGACCTTGACCACCTTGCACTTCTTCCTATTGCATTATGCGAAGGCGGAAAACCATTGCCGCTTGATGCCACTGTAAATCCCGCCTGGAAAGAAACTGTTGCGGCATTTAAAGAAAATGTAACAAAACCATTAATGGGTAAAGATATTTCTTCGTTATCTGAAACTAACTGGAGAAAAATTGAAGAACTGTTCAAGCCGTATGAAAACTGGTACACAGCAATGCCTCAAAATGAAGTAAGCTCTCTTGGCCTTGACCGCATAACAGAAATTCTAGATGGAGGCTACGAACAGAAAATAAACGATCTTCTTTCAGAAGAAGAAAGCCGTCCTCCTGTTGCTCTTGCTTCTGTAGAACTAAGAAAAATGCTTTTGCTACGCCGCGACTTTGTTGAGCTTTTAAAAAACTTTGTTTCGTTTGAAGAATTTTATACTCTGGGCGAAAAAGCTATTTTCCAATGCGGAACCCTTTACCTTGACGGACGTGCCTGCGACCTTTGTGTAAAAGTTCTGGATATTGCAAAACACGGAACAATGGCTGCGCTTTCGCAATGCTTCCTTGTATACTGCGACTGTACAAAGCGAGGCAACACAGACAAAACAATGCAGATTGCTGCACTTATTTCAAACGGAAACACAGACAATATAATTGTTGGCAGAAACGGTGTTTTCTTTGACAGAGCAGGCGGCGACTGGGATGCAACAATTGTTAAGATTATTGAAAATCCTGTAAATATAAAGCAGGCATTTTTCTCGCCATACAAAAAGCTTTTACGGCTTATTCAGGAAAAAATTGCAAAAGCCGCTGCAGACAAAGAAACCGCAATAAATGGAAAACTTACATCCGCTGTTAATGACACAAAGCTGCCTGCCACAAAAGATGATGCAACAGCTGCTGCCGCTGCTGCAATTCCTAAAAAAATTGATGTTGGAACAATCGCTGCTCTTAGTGTTGCAATAAGCGGAATTACAACTCTTATTGTAGGAATTTTTACAAATCTGTTTAAGCTTGGCTGGAAGCTTCCATTTGCAATCATTCTTATTCTGCTTCTAATTTCATTGCCTTCAATGATTCTTGCATATCTTAAACTACGGCAAAGAAACATAGCACCTGTTCTTGATGCAAGCGGCTGGGCAATCAACGGCAATACAAAAATTTCTACGATTCTTGGACGTTCACTGACACATCTGCCGGCTCATCCACCACGCGCTTTTCTTGCAGCGAAAGATCCTTTTGCAAGTAAAAAGTTCCCTTGGAAACGAATTATTTTTGCAGTCGTAATTATTGCAATTATAGCTGGAGCTCTTGCCCTTATAATGAAAAATCCAAATGGAATAAGCGGCGTCTGGGATAATATAAAAGGACTCGCCGGGAAATTTAAAATTTCAAAGTAACAGAAACAGAATATGAAAAAACTCTTTTTTCAAAAAAAGCTGCTCTGCGCAAGTCTGATGATTACTTTTACAACAGCATTGCAGCTTTGGGCTCAAACATCAGCTTCTCAAAGCGGCACGCAGGCTTTTGTAGGAATAGGCAATCTAAAATACTTTGAACGCGCATATCCCGATATTACATTTACAAGGCGCTACGATTCAAAAGAAAATGACTGGATTATAAGCGTTACTGTACCGTCTGTTCCCGGTGACAAAACCATCCCCGGAAAAACTACAGATTTTTATTGGGCAAACGCCTGCTTTCTACCACAAGAAGAATTAGTGAACAAAGATAATTACTGGTCGCTTTTGTACGTTTACCAGAAGGAACTTGAAGATCCAGAAGGCTTTACAGAAGAGCAGAAAGAACAGATTAAAAAATTCAGCTCTGATGAAAACCGTAAGAACGGCGCAGGAACACCAATGTTTTTCTTTGAAGCAATCTACGATTCGCAGACAAGACTTTCGCTGGAAACACATATAAAGAAAACAACGCTCCTTGGTAAGTCAACAAACGTTCACGAACGAATGATAGAGCCTCTCAAAAAAGTCGAAGAAAAAATTTATGCGCTTGCAAAAAAAGACGGTCAGGTTCAGGCCTTTATAGACAACCTGAAATCAACAGATGCCTACAGCTGGAGAATCATTGCCGGCACAAACCGCAAATCCTTTCACAGCCTAGGAATTGCAATTGACGTACTTCCAAAATCACAGGGCGGAAAACAAATTTTCTGGAGTTGGGCTGCCGACAAATATCCCGACACATGGATGCTTATTCCTCTAAAAAACCGCTGGATGCCGCCAGCTCAGGTTATAAGCATTTTTGAAGAAGAAGGTTTTATCTGGGGCGGCAAATGGGTTATCTATGATAACATGCATTTTGAATACCACCCCGAGCTCATTCAATATAATTATTATAAATAATCACATTTCAAGCTATAAAGCCGGAACTTTAAAATTGCCCTTCGAGAGCCTCAGGGACCCCGAGAACGGCAGATGATTAGAACTTTACAACCTTTGGAGCAGCAGCAAAGCTAGAGAAGGTTGCAACAGCATTCTTAAAATAAAGAACTTCTGTATTATCATCTGTAGCAGAATACATACCCTTTAAATTAGGATAAGCATCAAGCATTGCTTCCTTTGCCTCTACTCTATCATCACGAACAAGCTCTCCGGCAACACGGCACCACTGATTTCCATCAAAGCAACACATTTCAACCTTAGGATTTTTCTGAATCTGCTTTGAAACATCCTTTGATTTTCCTGTCTGGATATAAAGCTTGTCTTCAAAAATATTAACAGTACCAAAAGGTCTTACACGTGCCTGACCGTTTTCATCAACTGTTGCAAGATAGTAAGCCCCGCATTTTTTGAAAAATTCATATACCTCGTTCATCACATTCCTCCAATGAAATTTTGATAAATTTATTATAGCACATTAGATGCCACCATTATAGCACATTTTTCTTTATTTTTCCTAAAAAACAGTTTATTCTATACTCATGCAAAATGCCTTTTTTGATTTTAGATGTGATGAAAAAAATGAAAAGTGGGAACAGGCCATAAAACGAGAGATTCCGCTTTATTCAAGAAACAATGATATCCGTTCGGACTTTGAACGCGATTACACAAGAATCCTTCACAGCGAAGCCTTTAGAAGACTTAAGCATAAGACTCAGGTTTTTTATGCCCCGCACAATGACCATATCTGTACAAGGATGGAGCATGTCATGCATGTTTCGTCCGTTGCTTCTACAATTGCAAAATATCTGGGACTTAATGAACAGCTTACTTCTGCAATTGCAATGGGTCACGACATAGGCCACGCCCCTTTTGGACATCACGGAGAAGACTGCCTTAATGGACTTTTGGAACAAAAAGAAGGCTACAATGCTCCTAAAAAATTCTGGCATGAACGCAACAGCCTTTTTTTTGCTGATTATATAGAAACACTTCAAGACCCGAATGGAGTTGAGCAACCTCTGAATCTTACCTACGCTGTTCGGGACGGACTTATCTGTCATTGCGGCGAAATTGATCAGCAGGGAATAAAACCTCGTAACGAAGCAATTGATCTTTATTCTATGAAAAGACCTGGTTTTATTCAGCCCTTTACCTGGGAAGGCTGCGTTGTAAAAATTGCAGATAAAATTGCTTACCTTGGCCGCGACATTGAAGATGCAAGAGCCTACCACATTATTGATATGGCAGGCTACCGTCAGCTCAGGGAAATTGTAGGTTCAACACTGGGCTTTGAAGGAAAAGGCGCCCGAGCGTTCCGCAGCGGTAAAGCAGTAAATACAACTGTTTTAATAAATGATTTAATAGTAGATTTGTGTGAACAAAGCAGCCCCGAAAAAGGCCTTAGCTTTTCTGATGAATATTTTAAGTTTATTCTGGAGCTTAAGAAATTTAATTTTGCCCACATTTACAATCACTGGCGGCTTCAAGAGTTTGCAACTTATTCTGCTAATATTATTAAGACGATTTATACAACGCTTCAGCGAATTAAGATTTATGTGGAAAATGGACGTGCAGCACAAGCCTTGCGTTATTGTCCAAAGTTATGTGCAACTTATGAAGACTGGCTCATCAAGCATACAAGCTACAGGCCTTTTTCGACAGAACGTCACAGCTTTATAGATAAAAAAGCCGCGCTGCGCTACAACACACCACAGATTTTTGATATTTATGATAACGAATCGTACACCAAGTGTGTAATTGAATACATTTCCGGTATGACAGATCAATTCGCAATTGAAGTGTACGAAGAAATCATATCATTCTAACCGTATCATGTAAAAAACGCTCAGCTGCTCCCGTAAAAAACATACGTGTCCAGCTGAGAAACCTGTCCACGCATGTTTTCCACTCCGCAACTGAGCGTTTTCAATGAATTCAGGAAAATGAAATCTCTTCGTCCCCTTCTAGACCCTGTGCATTGCGGAGAAGACTTTTTCGGCCATGATATTGATTTCTACGCCCATTTCTTCGGCAATTTTGTTGAGATGGGTGCGGAGTTCGTCGATTGAAATGTCGGCTTTGGTCATATCTACCATCATCATCATTACAAAGTTACCCGAAAGAATTGTCTGAGTAATATCTGCAATGTTGATTGAATGCTCTGATAAAAATGCAGAAACCTTTGCGATAATACCTACTTTATCTGATCCTACTACTGTGATTATTGCGTTCATTTTTTTCTCCTAGAAATTATTACCAAGTGTTGCAGCAATTACTGCTTTTATTGTATGCATTCTGTTTTCTGCTTCGTCAAAAACAACCGACTGTGACGACTCAAAAACATCATCGGTAACTTCCATTGCTGTAAGGCCGAATTTTTTGTGAATTTCTTCACCAATTTTTGTTTTGCAGTCATGAAAAGAAGGAAGGTCGTGCATAAAAATTGCAGTTGGCTTTGCTTTTTTCATAACTTCTGCATTTACCTGATAAGACTTAAGATCTGCAATGCGTTCTGCCCAGATTTCATCAGGCTCACCCATGCTTACCCAAACATCAGTGTAAATAATATCTGCATTAGCTGCAGCCTTATCTACATTGCTTTCCAAGGTGATTGAACCGCCACTTTCTTTGCACCAGTCACTACACTCTTCTACCAAAGCCTTATTCGGGAAATATTTTTCCGGTGCACAAAGCACAAGATCCAAACCAAGCTTTGAGCATACAATACAAAGAGAATTGCCAATGTTGTAACGTGCATCACCAAAATAAACAAGCTTGAGTCCTTTAAGCTTTCCATAGTGTTCACGGATTGTAAGCATATCGGCAAGCATCTGTGTCGGATGATATTCATTTGTAAGACCATTCCATACAACAACGCCAGAATACTTAGCAAGGTCTTCTACGATTGTCTGTTCATAACCGCGGTATTCAATTCCTTCGAACATACGGCCAAGAACACGTGCGGTATCGGCAATGCTTTCTTTTTTGCCAATCTGACTTCCTTCTGCAAGATAAGTTGTGCAGATTCCAAGGTCATGTGCGGCAACTTCAAAGGCACAGCGGGTACGGGTACTTGTCTTTTCAAAAATAAGTGCAATATTCTTTCCGCGATGAATATCAACAGGAATTCCACGCTTTTTCTTTGCCTTCAAATCGGCAGCAAGATCAAGCAAGCCCAGAATTTCATCCGGCGTAAAATCTTTAAGTGTTAAAAAATTGCGTCCTTTCAAATCCATAAAGCACCTCGCAGTACATATAGTGAAAAATTGATTATAACAAATTGTACAAAAATAAAAAAGTATGTAGTTTGCTCGAATATATTGTATATCTTTATGTATAAACTATGGAAAAATGCGGAGCGGAGAACCTGGTTTTGCTCCGTATTTTTTCATAATTGGAGCTTAAAGGTTTATAAGGCGGATGCCCTAATTATACCAATTGGAAAAATACAGGCTACGGAGTGATAATTGGCGGGTGACTGCATCTGAGAATTTTTGGCGCATGCCATAAAAGAAATCCGAGGATTTACGTAGTAAACCGCAGGATTTCTTCATAAAAAATTGCTCAGCCCGCAGGCGCACGTCAATTATCACGGGAGTAGCCTGTATTTTTCTTTATTGATATTTTTTTATTTTTTTTGTAACCATTTTGTTACATCGTTGTTATAGTTGTTGTATTCGATGCGGTGAGACTTTTATTTTTTTTCAAACAATTCGATGTATACATATTTTTTTACAGAAAAGGCTGTCGATTTTCTCCTTTTGCGACAGCCTTTTTTCTTTTTTAAAGGTTTTGCGTTATAAGGTTGCGATAATACGGAATTTATACTATACTAAAGATGGGTTTGGAGCGAATTTGCTCCAGGGGAAAAAAAATGGCTGAATCAAAAACGACAAAATCTTCACTTGCCGCACGGGCAGAAGCTCTGGTGGCAAAATCTGCACAAAAAACTGCAGCTAAACCTGCAGCAAAAACCACCGTAACAAAGTCTACTGCCACAAAAGCTGCACCTGCAAAAGCACCTGCTTCAAAGGCAGCTCCCTCAAAGGCTGTGGCATCAAAAACCACGACTGCAGCAAAAGCTGCTGCTCCTAAAACTGCGGCAACACCTGCAAAGGCAGCTCCAGCATCAAAAGCATCTGTAACAAAACCCGCTGCTCCTGCAAAGGCTCCTTCAAAACCTGCCGCTTCAAAGTCTCCTGCTGTTTATGATGAAAACAGCATTCAGCATCTTGAAGGTCTTGAGCATATCCGTCTGCGCCCAGGTATGTATATTGGTTCCCTTGGCGACGGTTCAAACGAAAATGACGGTATTTATATCCTGTTAAAGGAAGGAATTGATAACTCTGTTGACGAATTCTCACAGGGATTCGGTAAACGCATTGATATAGAAATTAAAGATGGCCGTGTAAAAATCCGCGACTATGGACGAGGAATCCCTCTTGGAAAGCTTGAAGATTGTGTTTCTAACGTAAACACTGGCGCCAAATACAATAACTCTGTTTTCAAGCAGGCAATCGGTATGAACGGTGTTGGTATTAAAGCAACTAACGCCCTTTCTTCATACTTCCGCGCTGCTTCTATCCGCGAAGGAAAAATGGCTGTTGTTGAATATAAAAAAGGCGACAAAATCAGCGGTAAAACAGGAAAAGCAAAGGAAGGAACTCCAAACGGAACTTATCTGGAATTTGAACCTGATGTTGAAATCTTTGGAAAATACAACTTCAACATGGAGTATGTAGAAAAACGACTCTGGAACTATGCATATCTTAATCCTGGTCTGCTCCTTAAATGCAACGGAAAGGATTATCTTAGTAAAAACGGTATCCAGGATCTTCTTGTAAACGAAATGGGCAAGAGCACAAAGCCTCTTTACCCTATGTTCAATTATCAGGGCGAAAACCTTCAGTTTGTTTTGACACATACACCTTCGCTCGATAAATTTGTTTATTCATTTGTAAACGGACAGAGCACAGAAGATGGCGGTACACATGTTACTTCATTCCTTGATGGATTTACAAAGGGCGTAAACAGCTTCTTCAAAAAGGAATATGACGAAAAGGATGTAACTGCCGGACTTTTATGTGCCCTTAAGATTGGTCTTGATAATCCGATGTTTACATCTCAGACAAAAAATAAACTTGGAAACGTAGAAATCCGTGCACCAATTATTAAGGAAGTTCAGACTGCAGTTGATGACTGGCTGCGTCATAATCCTGATATTGCAGGTGCACTCGAAGATAAAATCATTAAAAACCAGAAGGCACGTGCCGAAATCAACAGCGTAACAGACAAGCAGGTTCGCGAAGCCGCTAAATCTGTTATGCTTAAGATTCCAAAGCTTAAGGATTGCCGCTACCACTTGCAGGATGGTCCAAAGGGTGCAAACAGTATGATTTTCATTACCGAGGGTGATTCTGCGACTGGTTCTATGGTAGGAAGCCGCAATGTTGAATATCAGGCAATTTTCTCTTTGCGCGGTAAGCCGGAAAATATGTACGGCCGAAAAAAATCTGCGCTCTTTGAAAACGAAGAATTAAAAAATCTTACCTTCAGCCTTGGAGTTCAGAAGGATATTGAAGATCTTCGCTTTGATAAAATCATCATTGCAACCGATGCCGATAACGACGGTTTCCATATCAGAAATCTTCTTATGACATATCTGCTTTTGTATTTTGAAGAACTTGTTCTGACAGGCCATGTATTCATTCTTGAAACTCCCTTGTTCCGTGTACGCAACAAGAGCAAAACAGTTTACTGCTACAGCGAAGAAAGCCGCGACAAAGAGCTTGCAAAAATGGGTGCTTCTGCAGAAGTAACACGCTTTAAGGGACTTGGAGAAATTAACCCTAGCGAGTTCGGTCAGTTCATCTTCCCTAGAAAAGAAGGCGAAAGCGAAGACAAAGGAATGCATCTTACTCCTGTAACAATACAGGCGCTGAAGAATGTACCGGAAGTTTTGAAATTCTACATGGGTAAGAATACACCGGAAAGACACGACTTTATTGTACATCATCTTTCTAAAGAGATTGACGCATAAGCGGGGTTCTTAAGGGGCGCAGCGCACTTAGGCGAAGGGGGTGTGGTGAAGACCGGAAGGTCTGAACCCAGGGGGAAGGCATTCCCCCTCATTGCTAATAACTAACAACTAGTTTCATTTGTATTAACCTCAGAAATTTGTTATAATCTGCAAATATGGTAATTTCATCTATTGATTTGAAAAACGGACACGTAGTTCAGCTTAAAAACGGAAAGGAGCTTGTTCTTCAGCGCGACGATGCGGCTGCCCTTATCCGCGAATTTGACATGTATGGCGAAGTAGCAGTTATTGATCTTGATGCAGCTTTAGGCAACATTGACGCAAAGGGAAACACTCAGAACACTCCCCTTCTTAAATCACTGCTCCATCATGGAAACGTAAGAACTGGTGGTGGAATCCGTACTGTAAAGCGTGCACGCGAGCTTATTTCTCTTGGAGCCGAAAAAGTAATAATTGGTTCTGCAGCCTGGAAAAGTAATCCTGCTGAAGGAGAATCTGTTCTTAACGAAGATTTTCTGAACGAGCTTGCTGCTGCAATTGGAAAAGACAGAATTATAATCTCGGTAGATTCTATAAACGGAAAAATTGCTGTAAAAGGCTGGACCGAAACTGTAGACATTCCTCTTATTGAAGGTGCTAAGCAGGCAGAAAAATTCTGTTCAGAGTTGCTTTTTACCTGTGTAGAAAAAGAAGGCTGCATGCAGGGTACAAATATGGACTATGCAAAGCAGCTTCGCGAGGCTGTTAAATGCCGCGTTGTTGTTGCAGGAGGCGTTTCGAGTGTAGAAGAAATTGCTGCGCTCGAAAAATTACATTGTGATGTTCAGCTTGGAATGGCACTTTATACTAAAAAAGTAAATCTTACAGATGCTTTTGTGAATTGTCTTGATTTTGAAAAAACACCGCTTATTCCTGTAATTGCACAGAGTATAAACGGAGAGGTTTTAATGCAGGGCTTTGCAAACGGCGAGGCTGTAAGAAAAACTTTTGAAACTGGTAAACTGACCTTCTGGAGTCGTTCCAGAAATGAGCTTTGGACTAAAGGCGAAACAAGCGGCAACTTTCTTGAACTTGTTCGCATGCGTGCTGACTGCGACAGAGACAGCATTCTTGCTACTGTTATGCCTACTGGTCCTGCGTGTCATACAGGCTCCTGGACCTGTTACGGAACTGATCCTGGCGAAAAATCAAGCATGGGAAGGCTCTATAACATAATTGCAGACAGATTTGCAAATCCAAAACCTGGAAGCTACACCGCTACTCTTGATGCAAAGCGTGTACGCGAAAAGGTAGAAGAAGAAGCAGAAGAATTGTGCGAAGCCGACACGAAGGATGAGGTAATCTGGGAAGCGGCAGATTTGATTTATTTTGTAAACGTTCTTATGTACAAAGAAGGTGTTTCATGGAAAGACGTTTATGATGAATTAGATAGGCGACACAAAGAAAAATAAATTTAGAAGGGACCCTTCGACAAGCTCAGGGACCCCAAATATGAATGTGGTCCCTGAGCCTGTCGAAGAGCCACAAGAAAAGGATTAAACTATGATAACTATTCAGAAATATAACGATGTTGAACCCGACTTTTTTAAGGGGCGCCCTTTTGACGGAGACGATAAGGTTGTTACCTCCGTTTTGGAAGAGGTTCAGAAACGCGGCGATGCTGCTCTCCGTCTTTACGGAAATAAATTTGATGTTGCAGTTCCTGCTCAGTTTGAAGTTCCACAGGAAGAACTTAAGGCTGCTGCAGAAAAACTCCGCATGGAAAAACGAGACATTTACGATGCAATTGTTTATTCACACGACCTTGCATTAAAGTTTGCAAAGCTCCAGCGCAAATCATTTAAAGATTTTGAAGAAGAGCTTGAACCTGGAATCATCACAGGACAAAAAACTATTCCGGTAGAAACTGCGGGCTGTTATGTTCCAGCAGGTAGATTCCCTCTTGTTTCTACTGTAATAATGACTGTAACTCCAGCAGTTGCAGCAGGCGTAAAGAACGTAATTATGTGTACACCTCCACGCGTACACCCTGATGATAAAATTGCAGCAGGTAAAACTGGCGCCGGTGTTCCAGGAAAAGCATTTGTTGGTGGGAAGCCTTATGCAGACGAAGGAATTATGGCCGCTGCTTATATCTGTGGCGTAAATCACCTTTATGCAGTGGGCGGTTCCCAGGCAATTGGCGCAATGACTTACGGAACAGATTCTATTCCAAGAGCAGATGTAATTGTTGGTCCTGGAAATAAGTTTGTTCAGGAAGCAAAAAAGTCTGTATTTGGCAGCGTAGGAATTGACTTTATTGCAGGTCCTACAGAAGTAATGATTATTGCAGACACAACTGCAAATCCTGCATGGGTAGCAGCAGATCTTTTGGCACAGGCAGAACACGATGTTGTTGCACAGCCAATTCTTGTAACAGATAACGAAGATTTTGCTCACAAGGTAAGTGCCGAAATTGAAGCTCAACTCGAAACTCTTACAACAAAAGCAACTGCACGTCAGAGTATTGATAACTGCGGTAAGATTATAATAGTTGAAAAAATCGAAGATGCAATTGAAGTTGCAAACCGCAAGGCACCAGAACACCTTGAGCTTGCAATGGAAGATGGAAAGCTTCGCGATAAAATAGAAAAGAATGTATTTAATTACGGTTCACTTTTCATTGGTCACTACGCAGCAGAAGTTTACGGTGATTACGCTGCCGGCCTGAATCACACATTGCCAACTTCGACAAGTGCACGTTATACAGGCGGTTTAAGTGTAAGAATGTTCCTTAAAACTGTAACAACTCTTCGCGTAAAACAGGGAAAGGTTGGAACTGTAAAAAGTGGTGCAGCTGCAGGCTATCTTGGAGATTCAGAAGGTCTCGCAGGACACGCCAGAGCAGCTCGCCTTAGAATAGGAAAATAAACAGCAAGGTTGTTCAGAGGCTCTTATGGTATTAGATATAGTAAAACTTGGCGAAGAATCATTAAGGCAGAAGTCAGAACCAATTCCAGAAGTAAATGATGAAATCAAACAGCTTGCAGAAGATATGTTTGAAACAATGATTGCTTACGAAGGTGTTGGTCTTGCTGCTCCTCAGATTGGCAAAAATATAAGGATGTTTGTTCTTATTGCTGATGATGATGTACGCCGTGTTTTTATCAATCCTCAGATAATCAAAACTTCCAGTGAAGTAAGTGATTATGACGAAGGGTGTCTGAGCATTCCTCAGGTTTACGAAACAATTTCGCGTCCTGTTGCAGTTACTGTACAGGCTTTGAATGAAAATGGTCGTCCGTTTACACTTGATGCAGACGGACTGCTTGCCAGAATAATTCAGCATGAATATGACCACCTTGACGGAATTCTTTATATAGACCGTGGTGACAAGGAATTTGCAGAAAAAACAGAGCTTCAATTTAAAAGAAGAGCTGAACGCGCAAAAGAAAAGGAAAAAGCAAAAGCGGCTAAGGCTGCAAAGATAGCAGCTAAGCTTGCAGCAAAGGAAGCAAAAAAGGCAAAATGAAAATTGTATTTGCAGGAAGTCCCGCTGCGGCTAAAATAACCTTGGAATTTCTCTACGAACAGCAGTCGGCTTTTGGTTTTGAAATAGCAGGAGTTCTTTCTAATCCACCTACAGCTAAGGGAAGACACAAAACCCCTACTCCAACTCCGGTTGCAGCTTATGCTTTAGAAAAAGATCTTCCTGTTTTTACACCAGAACATCTTGATTCTGCTGCCCGCGAACAGATTGCGCCTCTTAATGCAGACCTGCTTGTCTGCTTTGCTTACGGACACATTTTTGGGCCTAAGTTTCTTGCTCTTTTTCCTATGGGTGGTATAAATCTTCATCCTTCTTTCCTGCCTAAATACAGAGGCTGCACTCCGGTTCAGCAGGCAATTTTAGAAGGTGACGAATATCTTGGTATTTCGATTCAAACTCTTTCGCTCAAAATGGATGCGGGAGATATCTTAAAAGATGATTTTGTAAACATTACCGAAAACGACACAACAGAATCTCTATTAAATTACAGCGCAAAAAAAGGTGCAGAATTAATCTGTCAGATTATAAAAGAAAGTTCAGAACAAGGTGTTCTTATAAAAGGCAAACCTCAGAAAAAAGACGATATTTCATATACATATACAATCACAAAGGAAATGGCAAAAATCAACTGGAACGAAAGTGCCGAAACTATCTGCCGTAAAATCCGTGCATACTATCCGGATCCTTGCTGCTGGTGTCTTGAACAGAATGATTCACCGCTTAAAATAGAAGCAGCAACCGAAGTTTTTGTTGCAGATGCACAGGCCTTACTTGAATCAGACCCTGTTTTTGGTCCAATTATGGCAGACAACGTATTTAAAGCCTTTCCTTGCGGTAAGATTTTGGCTTATAATAAGAAAACAGGCGGTATTTACGTTAAGACAGGCGACGGCATTTTGAATATTACAAAATTGCAGCGTCAGGGTAAAAACGCAATGTTTGCAAAGGACTTTATGAATGGTGCCAAGGATTTTATTGGCAACGTGTTAAAATAGAAAAAAGGAAATCGCAATGAGTGCTAAAAAAATAAAAGAAGAAATTGACGATAAAGAAAAAGCCGCAGAAGAAATGACAGAAGAAACTCCTGCTGTTGAAGAACAGGCTTCTGAAGAAGTTAAAGAAGAAGCAGCAGAGGCACCGGCAGAAGAAGCTGCAGAGGAAAAGGAAGAAGAAGCGGCTGAAACACCGGCTGATGAGGCAACCGAGACTGAAGAATCCGCTGAAGCTGAAGCTGAAACAGAAGAAGCTGCAGCCCCAGAAGAAGAAATCGTAACCACCGAAGAAGAAAGCAAAAGCCCTGAATATGAAGGTGGTGTCCCTGAAGATGAAAGAGGGGTCCCTGAGCCTGTCGAAGGGCAGTCAGAAGAATCCCCTGCCAAAAAAACAAAAAAATCCCGCGCAAAAAAGGAAAAAAAGGAAAAGAAACCTTTTAATCCTAAAAATATGCGCTTTAGTTTTTCGGAAGGCTTTGATAAATTGCAGGCCAGCATCCCCGCCCTTGTGATTACATGTATTTCTGCTTTTATAGTAATGATGCTTGTAGCCTGCGCCATTTTCTTTGCAAATATTAAAGGTGCAGAAAAAGTTCTTGTTCCTAATGTTGTAGGAAAAAAATGGGACGAAGCTTTTATAGAAATGCAGATAAAGGAGCTTTATCCAAAAATCAATCTGCGCTATTCAAATGTTCCCGGTGACGAAGGACTTGTACTTGAACAGGATCCACAGCCGGGCGCAATTGTAAAAGGCTACAGCCGCGTAAATCTTGTTATAAGCCGTGGTGTTGTAATTGATGCAGTTGGCTCTTATGTAGGTAAAAATATTTCAGAAGTACAGATGTCACTTCAGACACTTTTTGCCGGACAAACAAAGCCGCTTATTGTACTTGGAACTCCAAAATATATTCCTGATGCTTCGGAAGCAGGAACAATTCTTGAACAGGATCCACCGGAAGGTTCAAAAATCTCTGAGCCTGTTACAGTTCAGCTTGTAGTAAGCCGTGGTCCAAATTATGAAAACACAAGAAGACCTTATGTTATTGGTCAGAGTATAAACGATTTGCTTCAGACAATTGCAAGAACAAAAATCGTATTTGATATAACTTCACATACAGCAACAGAACAGGAAAAGCCTGGTACTGTAGTTTCTCAGCAGACTATTGAAGATGAATATGTACCAAACTACACAAGAGTAACTGTAGAAATGGCTATGCCTGCCGATTCAAATGATGACAACGCGTATGGAATCTTCCAGGAAAAGCTTCCTGATTATCCATACCCTGTTCCTATGAAGCTCGAAGCTTATCCAGCAGAAGGAAATTCTTACACTATCGTAAGCTTTAATCATCCGGGTGGAAACCTTACAATTCCTTATGAAGTACCACGCGGAACAACTTTAGTTTTGAGCGTTGCCGATAAGGTAGAATCAAGGAAACTTATTGAATAAATGAACCAACCATTAATATGCATGACATTAACAGGAAAGACTCTTGAAGAAGACAGACAGCTTGTAAACAAATATGCCAAAATTATTGATATGGTTGAATTACGAGTTGATCATCTTACAGAAGAAGAACAGCTTTATGCCCGACGTTTTCCCGCAATGATAAAAATGCCCTGCATACTAACAATCCGCCGCGATGTTGACGGTGGTCTTTTTACCGGCAGTGAATTTTCAAGAACCTGTCTGTTCAGTCGTGCACTGGCTTTTGCAGATCAGGATAAATCAAAGAATTTTGCCTTTGTAGATTTTGAAGAAGATTTTCATATTCCAAGCATTCAGGATGCGGCCATGGCTTTTGGTGTAAAAATAATCAGAAGTATACACAGCATGGACGAGCCGATTTACAATCTGCGCGAACGCTGCAATGAAATGCGCAAAACAGGTTATGAAATTCCTAAAATTGCTTTTAAGCCAAAAAAGCTTTCGGATGTTTCGAATCTTTTCCGCGAAGGAAGCCAGATGACAGAATATGAACATATTCTGTGTGCTATGGGTGGCGAAGGATTACCTGCAAGAATTCTTGCAACCCTTACAAATTCCTTTTTAACTTATGTTTCGCCGGAAGAACTTATTGCAAATACTTCGACAATAGGCCACATCGATCCTGTTACCCTTACCTCTTTATATAACTTCAGATCAATCACAAAAAACACAAAGCTTTTTGGTATTACAGGCTGGCCGCTTTATAAAGTTTCCGGACCAGAGATTCATAATTCTGGTTTTAAGAAAGCTGGAATTGATGCAGTTTTTATTCCTGTACGTTCACAGCTTGCTTCTGAAGCGCTTGCTTTTGCAGAACAGATTGGAATGGAAGGACTTGCTATTACAAATCCACATAAAGAATCTGTAATGTATTATCTGAATGTTCAGTCGCCAGAAGTAATTCAGATTGGTGCCTGCAATACTGCAATTTACAGAAATAAAAAATGGATAGGCTATAACACAAACGCATACGGTTTTAAACGTGCGCTTGAAGAATTCCTGGGTCCTATAAAAATAAAACGAAAGAAGGTTGCCGTAATAGGAGCAGGAGGAACTGCGAAGGCCATTGTTTATGTTCTTAAACAGATGGGAGCACGTGTCTGCATTTTTAATAGAACGCTAAGCCACGCAAAACAGCTTGCAGAACGTTATGGTTTTGAACACTGCACGCTTGAGCCAGAATGCGCACCTATTCTTGATGAATATTCAAATCTTATTGTTCAGACAACTTCTGTTGGTGCTTCCAAAGAAACAAAACCTGGTACACAACAGGAACCAAACGACCCTATATCTTTTTATAATTTCCGTGGAAATGAAATTCTTTTTGATATTCTGTATAGACCGGCAATTACACCAGTTATGAAAAGAGCTTCTCTTGCAGGCTGCCGTGTAAGCAACGGTTATAAAATGCTTGAATATCAGGCATACGCTCAATTCAAGCTTTTTACAGGTCAGGATTTCGAAGAGGATTTGGAGGAATAGAATGACACAAAGTGAACAGAAAACACTTGTTGCAAATACTGCAATTGATACTTTAATAGAAAAAGGAAAAATCTTTAGCGGAATGAAAATTGGACTTGGAACAGGTTCAACTGCCATTCCAGCTGTTTATAGACTTGCCGAGCATATTAAAAGCGGCGAACTTAAAGATATTAAGGCTGTTGTTACAAGCTTTCAGACTCAAAACGCCTGCCAGGATTTAGGTATTCCTGTTTATTCTATGAATGACAGAATTATCGGCGGTCATCTTGATCTTTCGATTGATGGGGCTGATGAAGTTACTCCAGACTGTTTTTGTATTAAAGGTGGTGGCGCCGCTCATGTCCGTGAAAAGTTAGTTGAATATAACTCTGACATTTTTGTTGTTGTTGCAGATTCAACAAAAGCTGTAGAAACAATAGGAACAAAGTTTCCTGTTCCTGTAGAAATTATTGAATCGGCACGCGTACCTGTTACAAATGCGCTTAACAAGCTTGGTGCAAAATGCGAGCTTCGCGAAGGTGTACGCAAGGCTGGTCCTGTAATTACAGATAATGGAAACCAGATTCTTGATTGTACCTGGGATGCACCAATTGATGTTGCAGATATGGAAGATAAAATAAACGGAATTGTAGGCGTTGTAGAAAATGGACTTTTTTCTAAGAACAAACCTATTGTTTTTGTAGCTACACCAGATGACAAGGTAGAAACCCGCAACTGGCACTAGGATTTTTTATGTTTCCGCCGTTCCCACAAGAACTAGCCCGTCACTACTGCATGGAATTTATTTCCGGCATAGAGGACGGGTCTATTATTTTAGAGCAGATTTCTCAGGAAAGCGAAGAACGCAAAGGGCACGGAATTATGGTGGGAGCACTTGTGTGTACAAATGATGCCGGAGAACGCATTGTACTTCATTCCGTGAGCGGGATTTCTGTACAAGCAACATTGGCAGGTGGCCCTTCGACAGGCTCAGGGACCACGAATGATGTGGTAGCTGGGGTTGGTGAGACTGTTGAACCAACCCTAAAAAAATTCATCGTTCCTCCTATAGTAAGCGAACATTCAATTTCCACCGCCCTTGCCAAAAATGATAAAGAAATTCATGAATTGACAAAAGCCATTCGATCCCTTCGACAAGTTCAGGAATCACAGGCTGCCCTGGCGGTTGAGCAAAAAACTGCAGCCCCTGAGCAAAAAACTGTGGTCCCTGAGCAAAAAACTGTGGTCCCTGAGCTTGTCGAAGGGCTATCAAAACAACAATTACTCCAGCGCCGAACAGCACTTACAGACGAATCTCTGCGCAATGTTTTTTCTCTTTACACCTTTACACGTTTTGACGGCAAAAAACTTTCTCTTGATGAAATTATACAACTGCATGGAGGCAAACTCCCGCCGACGGGTACCGGCGACTGCTGTGCACCAAAGCTTTTATCTTATGCTTTTGAACACAACCTTACCCCAATAAGCATGGACGAAGTTTTTTACGGCCGCGACACTCCAAACAAAAAAAACGGCACCTCCTACCCACCTTGTGATGAACGCTGCGGATATATTCTTCCTTATATTCTTGGTCTTGAAATTCTTTACCGTGATTCACAAATCATTGTTATAAATAAACCAAGCGGGCTTCTTTCTGTTCCCGGGCGCACAGAAGACAAGCAGGATTGTGTAGTTTCAAGGGTAAAAAAGCTTTTCCCTCACTGCATCGAACAGCCATCTGTTCACAGACTTGATATGGAAACCTCTGGACTTTTGGTGCTTGCCTTTACAGAAGAAGCTCACAGAAACTTGAGCCGTCAGTTTGAAGAAGGCACTGTTCACAAAAAATATGTTGCCCTATTGGATGGAGTTTTTAATCACAATGAATATGAAGGTGAACTGCAGCTAAAGTTCCGGCTGGACGTTGACAACAGACCGCATCAAATTTATGACGAAGAAAACGGAAAGCTTGGAATTACGCAATGGAAAAAAGAAGGCACAGTTTTATACACAGCCCCGGATGGAAGCAAACGCCGCACCACAAAAATAATCTTTACACCAAAAACAGGCCGCACACATCAGCTGCGGCTTGCGGCAAGCGATCCGCACGGATTTGGTATTCCTATTGTTGGTGATACATTGTACGGCCACTGCGCACCAGGCGAAAGACTTATGCTTCATGCGTTTGAACTGGAGTTTAAGCATCCGGTGTCTGGGGAGTATATGAAATTCAGTATAGCGGGGTTTTAGGGGTGAAACCCCTAGGAGAGGGGGTAGGACGCAACGCAGTGCGGCCGAGGGGGAGATACGCTTCGCTAACGAGTTTTGCATTCGATATAATAATCGAAGTTTGCAAAACTCGCTTCCCCCTCCTTACATAAATAAACTCTTAACCAGCGGCACGCAGATAACAAAAACAACTTCTATCAAAAGACCCGGCAAAAAGTTTGCGGTTTTGATTTTTTTAAGACCTAAAAGATTTATACCAATCATAACGATGATGGCACCGCCACAGGCAGAAATTTCGTTGAGCAGAGTTTCTGTCACATAAGGCTGAAGTACTCCGGAAAGAAGAGTAAGTCCCCCCTGATAAAGCAGAATCAGGAGTGCAGAAAAAGCTGTTCCAATTCCCATCGCAGCTGCAAACGAAATTGCCATAAAGCCGTCAAGAATTGATTTTGTAAAAATAATTGTATAATCGTGCTCTACGCCGGCCTTAAACGAACCAATAATTGTCATTGCTCCAACACAGAACAAAACAGAAGCATTAAGGAATGCATAGGCAAAATTATGCTTTTTCTGTTCTTCCAGAGTTGTATCGACTGTTGCAGCTGCAGAAACTTCAGCAACGGCCTTTGGTTTTGGAGTTGTAACTTTTTGCAGCCAGCCGCCAAGTCGCAGAATTGCTCCATCTATATCAATTGCATATCCTATAATTGCACCAATAATAAGTGACAATGCCAGGTAAACAATACTTTCGTATTTAAATGCCATCTGCAGGCCTATAACAACGCTTATTACACCACAGGCAGTCTGAATCATATCAGAAAGTTCTTCTGTAAATTTCTTTGAAAAAAGAAGTCCGATTATGGAACCAAGAATTACTGTTCCACAGTTTACAAAAACAGCAAGCATTTTTTACCTCAAAAAAAAAGGAACTGCTTTTATAAGCAGTCCCTTCTGATGCGGAGGAGCCGACTTGAACGGCCACGACTAACGTCACAAGCACCTCAAGCTTGCGTGTCTACCAATTCCACCACCCCCGCGTAAGAGAGTGAGCTATACTGGATTCGAACCAGTGACCCACGCCTTAAAAGGGCGTTGCTCTACCTACTGAGCTAATAGCCCATCACACTCAAGCGAATGTTTTAGTATTTTATAGATTTTGAAAAAATGTGTCAAGATGTGAATATGTTTTTATTTGATATTATTTTCAAATTCTTTCGCCTTGTTTTAACAACTTTTTGTGATATACTTTTTTATTAAGAATAAACATCTGAGGATAAACTATGAAGCTTACGCGCAGGATTACAATATTCCTTCTTTCATTATTATTTTTGTTTACAACAGTCTCTGGTTGTAATATCGAAGTAAAACACCCAGATAAATCACAAACATCAGAACAACAACAGAAAGAGGATCAACAGGAAGAAAATCAGGAAGAAAAAGAGGATCAACAACAGGAAGAGACTCAGCAGCAGCAACAAGAAGAAAATCAACAGCAGGAAGAGAATCAGCAACAAGAAAACCAACAGCAGGAACAAAATCAACAGCAGGAAGAAACCCCGCCGGAAGACAATTCAGAGACTTTACACCAGCTGACCGATGCTGGCGATTTCACTGGTTTCTGGACAGACAGCAAAGAACAGCTTGGATTCGGATATTCATCAGGAAAACTAAATATCATTGCAAAAAATGGAACTGAATGGGTCTCTATAATAGATTCAGATTTTGGATGGCAATATCAAATAAACATATTTAATTTCAAAAACTATGCAACAGGAACTATGGGTTCATCAGGACTTAAACTCACACTGGAACCTTCAATCATTTATGACAATGAAATTCCATATGTAATATTAAAGCACACACTCTCAAATCCTGTTAGTTCTAACCTGACAAATCAGAAATTTGGAGTTGGAATAAATCTCAATATTGCCGGAAATAAAAATCCATCTTTGCTTATTACCGAAACAGGCATAAAAGCTTTGGAGCAGGAATCAAACATGCTCTTTATCCTTGATTGTCTTGACGGCGCAAATATTACTCCGGTAGACACCTTATGGACAGGAGCTTACGACTATGATTCTAAACTCCGCGATAAAATCTACACAGATGACAGACAGGAAATTATTAATGCAGGAACTGGTACAAAAATAAACACCGCTCTTGCCTTTTCATGGCAGAATATTTCTTTAAATACGGGAGAAAGCAAAGTCTTTACAATTCGTCTTTCTCTGCTCAAAGACCAAGGCAACGCTGTACAGGCCATAATTTATTAAGGAGAATTGCATCATGAAAAAAACAAACATCATATTTTCAAGCCTTGTAATTATTGGTCTTTCATTAGTTTTTACAATCACTTCCTGTAATAACGGATTAACTTATATTTCTGATATACCGGACAAAACGTCTGAAATTGAATCAGAAAACACAGAAACAGGCTCTGCTACATTAAGCATTGTAATACCAGATTATTATGCCATGGCAAATATTGCTTCTGAAAATCAAAGAGCCATTGCACCTCAGACAACTAAAATCAAGCTGTCCTATAAAAAAGTCACAAAGAACAATTATGGATTTTACAATTCGGAATGGGTTACCATAAAAACAATTGGCTTGTCTTCAGCAGAAAAAACTTTGATTCAAGATGCACCACAAGGTTTTGTCGGCTCTGTATACAAATATGTTTTTACAGACATTCCTTCTGGAATCTATCTGCCAGCCTATTTAAAAGTTGAACTTTTAGATGCTTCAAATACTCCAGTTTCTTCGGGAACAAACAGCGAAAAAGTTATTGTTACAATGGGACAGAACACTCAGACAACTTTTTATACACTGCCAGCAAATCTACAGACAAATGATAATCAGCCAAAAACAATTCAGGCTGGTAAGATGATTTTCTTTGAACAAACCTTTGATTCAGAGCTTTCTATATCACTTACGATAAGCGTTTCAGAAGGCAACAAATACCCGGACCTTGTTATATTTAATAATCAGGGTATGTTCGAAAAGTACTGTTCTTTTTCTGAAAACAATAATGCTATTGACTGTTCTGAATATAAAGGCACAAAAAAGTATTTTGGATTCTGGGCCCCTTATGCAACAACCTTTACCTTGCAGCTAAGTTATGACATTTCAGAAGCCGAAAAAGCTGCTTATGCAATAAATCAGGATTTTGAAGCTGAAATAGATACAACTAAATGGGTTGCCGAAGGTGCCTGTGCAAAAATTGTTGACTACAAACAGGCCTTTACCAGATGGGAACATTGTGCCAATGAACTTCCGGATACTCATAATAAAATCTTCAAATTGGGAATGAAAGAAGGCAGCAGTTCCGAAACTTCTTCTCTCACAATTAAAGAAGTAAGAGTTTTTGAACCTTCTGCACTTTCCTTTGATTACAAATGCGATATTTACAGCTATTCCGATTTAGAGGTTTATATAGATGATGCCGAAAGTCCTGTTTTCAGTAAAAGAGGTACGAACAATATCTGGCAGAAGGCTTCCATAAATTTATCGACGGGAACGCATACTATTAAGTTCCAGGTTCCTTACAGTGGTTATACTTACAACGAATTCACAAATGCCGCTTATCTGGACAATATTACTCTTGCGCCAAATGAAACAGAGTCGGTAGATATCTATCCAAAGGGATTACAGGAAACTTATGTAAACGGAAACACCATTAAATTTAAGGCAAAAGCACTTCGCTCTGACGGTTCTGTGATTAATGGAAAAACCGTAACCTGGCAAACAAGCAGCGGAACAATAGATGCAGACGGATTGTTTACACCTGGAGATACTGCAGGCTCTGTAACAATTTCTGCAACAATCGATGGAAAAACTGCATCAAAGACAACTGTAAAAGTTCACGGTCAAAACTATCTTTCGGATCCTGTTACAATAAATGGCCACACGTTTACAGGTACAGTCACACCAGGAAGCGGAACTGTAAAAACCTCTTCAAAAATAACCCTGGAAGCTCCTACTCCAAGTACAAGGACCTTTACAGCAGATGGATTTTTTGTTCTTAAAGGACACGCAGATGATACTTATGTTTATGTAAGAATTTTAAAAGGCACTTACGAAACTGAATATATTATTCCGCCCGGAGATTTTGAACAGAGAATCTGGCTCCGGTTTGGAGAAGGAGAACATAAGATTTACGTTGCAGAAGCAACAGTCACCTTTGCAGATAACTATGATGGCTACGAAGGTGCCGTGCGTAACCTTAGTACAGCTATATCAGGTTCAGCTACTTTTATTGCAAATAATCAGACAACTTTGAAAAATGAACTAGGCAGCAAATATACAGATTCTGAATGCTCTTTGCTTATGCCATCTTTCATTATTCAAAGTGATGATTTTATAGTAAGCAATCTGTTTAATGCAATTATGGCAGAGCTTCCTTCAGATGCAACTACAGGGCAAAAGCTTGCAGCTATTCATAACTGGGAAATTCATAATCTGTATTACGATAACCTGTCAGCAACGGATAAGATGAAACGAAAGAAACAAGATGCTGTCAGTGTTATAAAATATGGTACTGCAGTTTGCGAAGGATATGCAAATCTTTTTGCAGCATTGAGCCGACATCTTGGAATACTAACTGCCTATCAAGGCTCCATGACAATGGCACATGCCTGGATAGAATGCTATTACGACAGCGAATGGAAACTTGTTGATGTAACCTGGGATGATCCAATTTCTGACGAGTCTATTTATAATACAGAAAACAATCCGATATCGGAAAACTATAAATATTTCCTTATAGGTCTTACCGGAATTGGAAACGATCACAAAGGAAATGTTACAGATTATGGACGCAGTGCCGAAGCTTCAACAAAAATAATAGAACCCTGCCCTAATATTTTGATTGAAAAATGCGCACTTTTTTGATACCATAATATTAATTATAAAATGTTTTACGAGAGTTTATTAAAAACATTTTTATATGAGAGGTTTTCTTATGAAAAAACTTTTTTCTGTCCTTGCTGTTCTGTTTGTTCTTGGAACAGTAAACGTATTTGCACTTGGTATCGGACCTCAGGGTGGATACACTGTAAGTGGAGCTGGAACTGGAACTGGAAGCGGCGCCCTTACATTCAAAATTGATTCTGTTCCTTGTGTTTTTGCTGTAACAGCTGACCTTGGAAAAGTAACTGCTGTAGGTATTACAGCTGACTGGTGGGTTGCAAACCCTGTAATTGAACAGACATGGCACTATTACTATGGTCTTGGTCTTGCAGGTAGTTTTGTTGTTTCAAGTGATGTTGGTGGTATCTTTGCCGGTGGTCGTGCAGTAGTTGGTACTAACGTTTTCCTTTTGAACAATTTTGTTGAACTTTACCTTCAGGCAGCATGGCAGCCAGGAGTATCTATTGTAAATGATCAGATGCATGGTGTATTTGATTCATTCCCTGTAAACATAGGTCTCCGCTTCTGGTTCTAAGCTGAAGATTAATAATTCTTTATGAAAGCCGTTCTGTATTTTTTACAGAGCGGCTTTTTATTTAACAAACGCTGTATCGTGGATTTACAAAGAAGGTAGGACTTTCGCATTAAAAAAATTAAATTAAAATAATGAAAAAATGCTCCCGCGGAGAACCTGATTTTGCTCCGCCGAGAACGCGGATAGGAAATTATTCCGAAGTGCAGACCTGCCTGCGGCAGCCCTGCACTTCCCGCGTTCAACGCTCCGCAAAACCAGAACCTCCGCTCCGC
>JAGCTZ010000020.1 GCA_017963165.1 Treponema sp. | reverse complement strand
ATGACAGCCACTTGATTTATCTTCGTCCTGAAACATGTCAGGGTATCTTTACAGACTTTAAGAACATTGTTCAGTCTAACCGCATGAAGGTTCCTTTTGGTGTTGCTCAGGTTGGTAAATCTTTCCGTAACGAAATCATTTTTAAGAACTTTATTTTCCGTACCTGCGAATTTGAACAGATGGAAATGGAATATTTCTGTAAGCCGGGAACCGAAGATGAAACATTCGACCGCTGGAGAAAAGACCGCTGGCAGTTCTACCTCAAGTACGGTATTCCAGAAAAGCAGCTCAAGTGGCATCACCACGACAAGCTTGCTCACTATGCAAAAGACGCATACGATATCACATATAACTTCCCGATCGGATTCGAAGAAATCGAAGGTATTCACAGCCGTACAGACTTTGACCTTTCACAGCATCAGATTTACTCAAAGAAGGATATGTCTTATATCGACCAGGAAGACGGAAACAAGAAATACGTTCCATACGTAATCGAAACTTCTGCCGGTTTGAACAGAAACTTCCTTATGTTCCTTTGCGAAGGCTACGAAGAGCAGAACGTTGCAGCTCCTGGAGAACCTGAAGATTACAGAACAGTTCTTCACCTTGATCCACGTCTTGCACCAATTACAGTTGCAGTTCTTCCTCTTATGAAGAAAGATGGTCTTGCAGAAAAGGCAAAGGAAATCCAGCACATGCTCAAGGAAGACTTTGTAACAGATTACGATACATCCGGAACTGTTGGTAAGCGCTACCGCCGCCAGGACGAAGTTGGAACTCCATTCTGCGTAACAGTAGACTACGACACAATCCAGGAAAAGAAAGACGACGGAACTCCAAACGAATTGTTCAACACTGTAACAGTACGTTACCGCGATTCAATGGAACAGGAACGCGTAGCATTGGACGACCTTGTATTCTTTATCCAGAAGGCAATCAAGAATTACAAACCAATTATAAGATAAAAAAATGCCTTGCGGGCCCCAGCGACGGAAAAAAAAGCAAGGTATCCCCCGGCATCCGTGCGCCAGCCGACGTAAACGCGGCTGACCCACTGCCGGTCCCCCCTTACTTTCTTTTTCCTGCGTCCCACAAGTCATTTTTTTATGAATCATTGGAAAAGAATACAATGGAATACGTACGATTAGGAAAAACAGACCTTCTCATATCTCGCGTAGCTTTTGGTGCCATGCGACTTGCAGATGCGTCTAGTGACGAAGAAGCTGCTCAAATTGTTCGCAAGGCTTATGATGCGGGAATCAATTTTTTTGATACTGCGCATAAAACTCCTCAAAGCGAAAAGCTGCTTGGCGAAGCTTTGTTTGATATTAAGCGAAACGTATTCCTATCCACCGCAACTAATGCTAAAACTGCTTCCGATATAGTTAATGAGTTGGAAGAAAGTCTTATGACTCTTCACTGCGACACTATTGATTTGTATCAGTTGGAAGTAAATAAATTCCTTCCGTTGCCGGGTGGGGCAGACAAAATATACGAAACCTTAACCGAGCTTAAGAAAAATAAAAAAATTAATCACTTTGGAATTGTAACTACAAATCTTGAAACTGCCATCAAAGCTGTTGAATCGGACTGTTATGAAACACTTCAGTTTCCGTTCAGTATGGTAAGCGCAGATAATACTGTTGAACTTGTAAAGCTTTGTGAAGAACACGATGTCGGCTTTATTGCAATGCAGCCGCTTGGTGGAGGTCTTGTAGATAATATCCCGCTTGCATTTGGCTTTTTAAGTCAATATGAAAATGTAATTCCAATCTGGGGTGCGCATACTCTGGAACAAATGACACAAATTCTTTTCTTTAATGAACATCCACCTGTAATTGACGAAAAGTTCCACGAGGATGTTGAAAGAATAAGAAATTTCTTTAATTAATGATATAACATTACGAGAACATGTTTATGTCAACTTCTTCGGTTGCAGTCATGTTCGGTCTGTTTGCATCAGTAACAGTAATAGCAGGATGCTCCGGCTGAGGATTTGTTTCGGCCAGAGACTGTGCTTCTTCAATATCCTTGTATTTATCTTTAACAAGTTCAAGAATATCTTTTTCTTCCTGCTTAGAAAGAATTCGCACAATATTTAATCCGTTTACACCTGTAGATGCAACCTTTGGAGAACCGTCCTTTTCCTTTTCGGTAAGGTACTGGATTATTGGTGCCTTTGGATTATCAGGATTTGTATCAACAACCTGTGCAATTTTTCTGTCCGAAAGATAAACGTACGAACCAATAGGGAAGAGAGAAACAGTGTATAAAAGTCCTCTGATAATACTGTCGTCGTAAGAGCGTTCTCTGTTCTGCAAAAGTTCAACAATTGCTTCGAATGTAGAACGACCTGTTTTGTAAGAACGTGCAGAAGAAATTGCTTCATAAGAGCAGGCAACGGAAATAATTTTTGCGTTTGTAGAAATCTTATCGCCTGTCTTTTTCTGAGGGTAACCGGTGCCGTTTTCTTTTTCGTGGTGTTCAAGAACTCCAAGTTGAATTGTAAGAGGGAAGTTCAAATCCTTTGCAATTGAATAACCCAAAACCGGATGCTTAAGAATCTGAGAGCGTTCACCAGGAGTAAGCTTTTTGTCTGTCATATAAATCTGTGGTGGCAGACGAAGCATACCAATTTCGTGGATAATGCTTGTTACACCAAGGTCAATCATTTTAGAAAGAGGCATATGAAGCTGTAATGCAATTGCAATGGCAATTACAGTTGTTCTCATTGAATGAGTTACAAGGAAGTTTTTACCGGAACCTTCTTCTTCCGGATTAACACGAAGAATATAACGTTTATTTTCCTTGATGAATACGCAAAGCTCTTTTACTGTTTCTGACAAATCATCCTGGTCAATTTCTTTGTGTGTAGCATAATGTGTAAATACGCTTTCGATATAGTTCATATATTCTTCATAAACCTTTTGAACCATATCCATTCGTGCTTTATCACTATTATCAAGCTGAACATTCTTGGAGCGTTCGATGGCCGCTTTTAGCGATTCACCCATCTTAGGTGTATTTTCATCTTTTATTTCATCTGCAGTTGTGCTTACGGAAATACCTATATCACCACCAAGACTTAAATTTCCTTCGCAATAAAAGGAATCAAATTCCCATTCATTAATAGCTTTTAAAAGTTCATTTGTAACAGGTGCTGTCTGAGGCAAAAGCACAAATGTACTATCGATCATAAGATCGCCGGTGAACGTGAGGTTTTCATGTAAAGATTCAGCTGTAATAGTATCCATTTTTTACTCCGCTTTTTGCTTTGCACTATTCGCTATATATATATTTTAATTCCCTTTTAATAATTCTGCAATATCTGGACGCTTCCATCTTACAGCAACTGTGTAAGGCGTGTCTCCGGCAACATTTTTAATATTTGTCGGTATACCATATGATAACAGAAGTTTAACAATTTCGATAGAGGAAGTTTTAGCAGCATAGTGTAAAATTGTATTTCCCTGAATATCACTCAAACCGGAAGCATATTTAACGATATTTTCGATAATTTTTCTGTCTTCTTTATCAAGTGCTATTGTTACACCATTTGTTCCTTTTTTATCGATTGTCTGGAACGGATTAGAGCCTTTTTCGAGCAGGATTTCTGCCATGCTTACATTACCTGCTTCTATAGCATAATTGAGTGGTGTATAACCGTCGGCATTTCTTGTATCAAGAGGGTAGCCGCGTTCTATAAGTGTACGAAGAAGAGTTGTGCTGCCCTTATTCTTTACAACAATATGAAGCGGTGAATTACCATCGCTGTCTGTAATATTGTAAGAATTACCAAGAACTTCATTTATGATTTTTATATCCTTATTAAGCACGATAGAGAAAGGAGTATTTCCTTCCTTGTCGCGGGAAAGAGGATTCCCGCCTGCATTTCTTATAAGGGCAATAATTTCTATGTTACCCATATAGGCAGCTTCGTGATAAGCATTCTGGCCGTTTATCTGCTGAAGGTTTGGATTTGCACCATAGTTCAAAAGCAGCTTTACAATTTCTGCATTTTGGGCACGGATTGTATCCATAAGGATTGTTATTCCGTTTGCATCACACGAGTTAGGATCAGCACCGTTTTCGAGCAGATATTTTGTTACATCATATTTATTTGCAATAACAGCTTCTGCAAGTGGAGATTTTCCAGCGCTGTTCTGAGCGTTTATATTAATTCCAAGCTTGATAAGTTTTTCTGCAGATTTTTGAGCGCCCCATCTTACCGCAATATGGAGTGGAGTACTACCAAGGTTGTCACGGTCTCTTACAGAAGCACCGCCATCTACAAGCAGCTGAATAATTTGAGGATTATTGCTTTTTGCGGCATTAAAGATACAGGTTTCGCCGTTTGCATTTTTTGCATTTATATCTACACCTTTTTCAAGGAGTGTTTTAATTGCGCTTGCATATTCCCAGTCTGCAGCATAATGAAGAACTGTGTTGCCGCTGCCGTCTGTAGAGACAATTGTTTTAGAAGTAATAAGCCAGTTTTGAACAGTTCCTGTTTCTTTAAGTGCAAGTCTGAGTGGTGAATTATTATCCTTATTTGTAGAGAAAATATCTGCGCCTTTTTCCAGAAGAAGCTTGCCTACCTGTTCCATATTTTTTACGGCTGCAAGATAAAGTGGTGAATCACCATCGCGGTTTCTTATATTTACATCCTGTGTAAGACCAATTATATGCTGGATTTTTGACATAGGTGCATTGTTTTTAAGAGCAATATGCAGCGGAGTGTTTCCTTCCGAATCTTGAGTGTGACAGTTTGATTCATTCAGGGTTGCTTCAAAAACATCATTACTCATTTCAAAAGCCATAGAAAGTGGTGATTTTCCATGAGTATCCTGTGTATGAATGCTTGCACCGTTTGCAGTAAGGTATTTGATAGTCTGAATGTCTTCTGACTGAATTGCAATTGTAAGCGGAGTTACACCTTCCTTGTTTCGTGCATTTATGTCGGCGCCGTTTGTTGTAAGGGTTCTTATTACACCTGAACCGGCACGGAGCATTGTTGCTGTATGAAGAACAGTGTCGCCGTAAGTATCTGCCTGATTCAAATCTGCTCTGTAGCGGATAAGAAGATTATAAGTTTCTTCTATTTTGTCACGCGGAATAATAAGCATGATAGGAGTTTTTCCAAGATTATCTTTTGCATTTATGTTAGCACCGGCATCAAGGAGCATTTTTGCAATATCAAGGTTACCGTAGCGGACTGCTTCGTGAAGTGGTGTGGCACCGGAACTATCCTGAACAGAAGTATTTGCGTTATTTTCCAAAAGATAAGACGCAATTGCCTTGTGGCCATAAATAGAACTTAAATGGAGCGGAGTCTGACCATCATCAAGACGAAGGTTAAGATTTCGTGCTGCAACTGCATCCTGGAAGTAAGAAAAATTAGTTTCTATAGGCTCTGCGTTTCCCTGAATAAGAGTTGCCGCAATTTCTACAGATTCAGAATTGTCTATATCTTCAAAAGCAAGATCGAGTGGAGCAACTCCATCATCATCTTTTATAGAAATAGGAAGTCCTGCTTTAATACAGGCAGTAATTCCTCTAAGGTTTTTAGTTTGAACAAAATAATGAACAAGAGTTCTGCCGTTATCATAGCGGAGTTTGGCTGCATCTTCGTTTATGAAGACATCGTAATAACGTGAATCCTTTTCAAGTGCAAGATCAAGAGCGCTAATTCCTCTTCCGTTACGTGCAAAAAGATTAGAACCTACAGCCGCAAGCAGTTTTGCAGCTCCATAAGCATCGTTTTCAATAGCAACATGAAGGGGAGTGTCGCCGTCTTTATTCTTGATTTCAGAATCTGCACCCTTGAACAAAAAGTATTCAATTGAACTTGAATCGTTAAGAGCAGCACAAAGATGGAGAAGAGTATTTCCATCTGCATCTCTTGCGTTAATATCTGTGTCAATCTGGAATAAGCCGCGTGCTTTATCTGTTTCGCCTGCCTTCATAAGCTCAAGTGCAGACTTTGGTTTTTCTTCGACCGGAGTTGAGGTACATCCAGTTCCCAAAATCAGAACAGTCGCAGCAATAATTAATGATAAAGTAAATTTTCTATTCATATTTCCCCTCTAAACATCAGAACACTTCTCTATCGTTTATATCGGAGGAAATATAATGGAAGGTTAGAAAAAAAATAGCAATTAGCTAGTTTGAACAATCTCTACAAAGTCCCCACAGATTCGTCTGAATCTTACTGAGTGAAAAACCCTGAGGGAGCGAAGATGTATATTCGTTCTGGTCCGGCATTTTTGTATCATCAAGGAAAATATCAAAAATCTTTCCACATTTTGTGCACTTAAAATGATAGTGATTACGCATTTCGGCATCAAAACGAAGCTTGTCATCTTCTATTTTAATTGACTGAACAATATGTTTTTCTTCAAAAAGCTTGAGTGTATTATAAACTGTAGTTTTAGAAAGAGTAGGATAAATTGGATTGAGCGCGTCGTAAACTGTTTCTACATCGGGATGAACCGGGTGCTCACATAAAAATGCATAAATTGCTGTTCTTTGAATCGAAGGCCGTATTCCCGCATCCTGTAATGTGTTGTGATACTGCTTTGTCATCTGCATATAAAAATCCTCATTATATAATATAACAAAATTGTAATGATTATAATAATGGAATTAGTGTAAAATGTCAAATTTAATCATAAAATAAATGCTTCGTGTATGCATACATATTAAATTTGCCTTTTGCATTTTCTTTTATTATATTTAATCATATGGCTAGTATTTTTGATGATGATGATATAAATTCGGGTTCGATTATTCCCACAGAAAATATGCTCCCAGACAGACTGCTCATTATTCCACTGCAGAGCAGACCTATTTTCCCAGGCATTTTTACACCACTTATGATTAATGCACCTGAGGATGTTAAGGTTGTTGAAAAGGCTTATGAAGAAGGCGGTTTTATTGGAATCGTCATGCTCAAAAATGATACAGAAACACCTGGTGCCAGCGACATGTATAAGGTTGGTACGGCTGCGCGCATTCTTAAGAAGGTAAATCTTCCGGACGGCGGAATTAATATTTTTATTTCTACTGTAAAGCGATTTAAGATTCGTAAAGTTCTTCATTCTGCTGCTCCTGTTGCGGTTGCTGTTGAATATCTTGAAGAAGAAGAGGCCGACACTTTTGAAGTTAAGGCTTTAACTCGTGCGCTGCTTAGCGAAATGAAGGAGGTTAGTGAAAATAATCCTTTATTCAGCGAAGAAATGCGCCTTAATATGGTCAATATTGATAACCCTGGAAAAATTGCCGACTTTATTGCTTCTATATTGAATGTTGATAGAGTAGAGCAGCAGAAGATTCTTGAAACTCTGAATGTTCGTGCCCGTATGGAACAGGTTTTGATTTTTATTAAAAAGGAACAGGAACTGCTTAGGGTTCAAAAGAAAATTCAGCGTGAACTTAATGACAGGGTAGAAAAAAATCAGCGTGAATATTTTTTGCGTGAAGAAATGAAGTCTATTCAGGAAGAGCTTGGCGAGACTATTGGCGGTGACGCAACCGACTATCAGAAATTCAAAAAGGCTATTGAAGAATTAAAGCTTCAGGGCGAAGTTCTGGAAACAGCTAATAACGAGCTTGAAAAGCTTCGCATGATGGAGCCTGGTTCTTCTGAATATATGGTAACGCGCAATTACCTTGATCTTATCTGTAAGCTTCCATGGGATACAGAGGGCAGTTCTAAGATGGACAACTTTTCTCTTGTCGAAGCTCAGAAGATTCTGGAGCGCGACCACTTTGGTCTTGATGATGTTAAGAAGCGAATTATTGAATATCTTGCTGTTCGCAAAATGAAGAATGACAGCAAGGGCTCTATTCTGCTGCTTGTTGGCCCTCCTGGAGTTGGTAAGACAAGTGTTGGACGTTCAATTGCAGCTGCCATGAAAAAGCCTTTCTTCCGATTTAGCGTTGGCGGCATGCGTGATGAAGCAGAAATAAAGGGACACCGCAGAACTTATATTGGTGCAATGCCTGGAAAAATTATTCAGGGACTCAAAATAACAAAATCGGCTAGTCCAGTCTTTATGATTGATGAAGTTGATAAGATGGGGGCAAGCCATAATGGAGACCCTGCAAGTGCATTGCTTGAAGTTCTTGACCCTGAGCAGAATGTTTCGTTCCGCGATGATTATCTTGATTTACCGTTTGATGTTTCGAACGTGTTCTTTATTTTAACAGCAAATACTCTTGATTCAATTCCGTCACCGTTGCTTGATCGTGCCGAAATTATTCAGCTTAGCGGCTACATTGACCAGGAAAAAGTCGAGATTGCGAAAAAATATCTCATTCCAAAAAATCTTGAAAAGAACGGGCTTAAAAAAGGTCAGGTAAAATACACAAAGAGTGCACTTATTACAATTGCAGAAGAATATGCCCGTGAAGCTGGCGTACGTCATTTTGAAAAATGCCTGGATAAGATTCATCGTAAGATTGTAACCGAAGTCGTTCAGAGTTTTAATGTGTCTTCATCAGGAGGCCTTCGACAGGCTCAGGCACCCCAGGAAACAAATAAGAAGTCTCAATCGAAGGGGTATGAAGAAAGCCTGGGGTTCCTGTCCTTCGACAAGCTCAGGAACCGCAACTCAGGCCCTATCACCATTGACTCTTCCGACCTTGCAAAATACCTTGGTAAACCTGATTTTGACGAAAGCCAGATAAAAACCGCAAAGGTTCCAGGAACTGCAATAGGTCTTGCATGGACAAGCATGGGCGGAGACACGTTGCTGCTCGAAGCAGTAAGTTTTGCCGGAAAAGGCTCACTGGTTCTTACAGGACAGATGGGCGACGTTATGAAAGAATCAAGCCAGATAGCCTTTAACTGGGCCCGCCGTTATGCAGTAGAAAAGGGTATTAAAAAAGCTGAATGGTTTGACGACAATATTGTTCATCTTCACATTCCGGAAGGTGCAACTCCAAAGGACGGTCCAAGCGCTGGTATTACAATGGCAACAACCTTTGTTTCACTTTTTACAGGCAAAAAAATTAAACCTCATCTTGCCATGACAGGTGAGTTAAGTCTTACAGGTCAGGTTCTTCCAATTGGAGGACTTCGCGAAAAGACGGTAGCAGCTAAACGTAATAAAATAAAAACAATAATCATCCCAAAAGCCAATGAGCGCGATCTGGAAGAAATTCCGGCATATGTAAAGGAAGGACTCAAGTTTATTCCTGTTACCGATGTGCTCGAGGTTATTGAGAAGGCATTTTAGAACTTGAGTTTCTGTCATAATTAAGGAGTCATCTATGTCAGTCAACGTAACATATACAACAGAACGAAAAATTTCTTCTGCATATCTGGATTCATCAGTAAGGCTTGGAATTTCTCATGCCGCCAAAATGATTCAAGACAATGTAACCGAATGTTTTGGCAGCTTTTCCTGCGACGGGGTAACTTACAAACAGAAGTACAACGCCTTTTGGGTTTTTACAAAAGCAAAGTTCCGTTTTACAGATTATCCTGCCTGGAAAGAAACTGTTACAACAACAAGTTTTCCTGTGGATAATGGTGGGCTTAGAACTCATATAAATACAGTGATTAAAGATAAAGATGGAAAGTCTGTCATAACTGCAAATCAGGAAGCATGTGTTTTAAGTTTTGAAACTCATAGACCTGTAAAACTGGGGCAGGTGGGCTTTCCTGCAGAGGGATTACCGGAACCTGTTTTTACGGCTTCTTTTGAACGCTTTGCAATAGATGCTGGCGAATACGAGTTAGCTTATGAGCAGAAGGTACGTTACAGCCTTATAGATATGTCACATCATGTGAATAATACAGAGTACATAAATCTTGCGCTTGATGTTTTTACCGAAGAATACTTGCTGAACCATTCTATAAAAGAATTAGAGGTTCACTATCTTGGTGAAACAAAAGAAGGTGAAATACTTAAGGTTTACAAGTGTACCAGAGATTTCCGCACCTATATACAAATTAAAGCAGAAGACAGACTTGTTTTTGAGTGCTGTTTTTTAGTCTAGAAAGTAGTACTTGTTATTTAAAAGTAACATTAGAACCTTCAACTTTTTTGCTTTCATAAACGCCTTCGTCTATGAGCTTATATTTTTCTGCAAAACTAACAGTGTTGCCCGGTTCAATAATTGTTGCTCCAATACTTGCAGTTATTGTTCTATCTCCAAGCTCAGGTATAACAATTTTTTCAAGGTTTGCTATAAATCGGCTGATAATCTGATTCGCAATTTTCTTAGTTGTAACCTCTGCGGCATAAGCAGCAAATTCATCTCCACCTAAACGGAAAACAATATCATGTTCACGAAAGGTTGATTTAAGACATTTTGCCACCTGAATAATAACCTGATCTCCAATTCCATGTCCAAAGGTGTCGTTGATTGACTTAAAGTGGTCAATATCAAGAAGAAGAAGAAATCCACCATCGGCGTTTTTAAGATGTTCTGTAACCTTCTTTTCGCCGCTGACACGGTTTAAAAGACTTGTCATCTGGTCTGTTTCGGAAAGAGCAATAAGCATTTCCTTTTCTTTTGCATCTTTAATCATTTTATCAATATTCATAAAACCAACAATTATAGTATCAGAGTTGAGTTTCATGAATTTGAATTCATAAAAATGAACCTCACCAGATTCTTCAATACGGTAACTTGAAGAATATTCGTCGGTGTCTGTAAGTTTTTCAATTACAGCATCAAGGGCAATAGCCTTTTCCATAAAATCTCTGTCTTCTGAATAAACACGTTTTTCAATATATTCAGAAAAGAAACTTTCATAGGTAGAATCCAAAGTATCATTCTGCTTACATGTATCCGGAATAAAGCCGGAAAGCTTGATTGGTTTTATTGTACGGGTTGTAATTCTTATGCTTATAATATTTGCATAATCGCGGCTCAGGGCATTTACAATATTAAATTGTTCAAAAAGCCCAAGTTCATTTTTCTTGTTTTCATCTATATCAATAAAGAGCCCTACAAAGATGAGAGGGGAACCATCCGGATTTCTTATAACATTTCCTGCGGCATGGTACCATCTCCATCCTTTATCCTTGGTCAAAAGTCTGTATTCAACATCGTAAACAGTCTGGCCAGTTGTATCATTTACAGTGTCCCAGAAGGCTTTTAAAACAAAGTTCTTATCACTTTTATGAAGTCTGTCTGACCACGATTCCAATTTATTCGGGAATTCTTCTTCGGAATCAAAACCGACAAGCTTACGGAAGGTGTCGGACCAGATGCATTTTACAACCTGATTATTTTCATCAAACTCCATTGTCCAAGGTCCGGAATCCAGAACCGAATGGATAATTTGCATAGCTTGTGTTTCTTTATTAAGTTTTTCGTAGGCCTGCTTTGTTTTGTGACTAATATCTTTTTCGCGCTTAACCATGTGGGCAGAATTTGTGCGTATTACAAGAATCAAAATGATAAAGAGCATCAAAATTACTGCAACAGTGATAATGGCATGAAGTCTTGTGTGATACATCAGAGAAGAAATGCTGGAACCAATTTGTTCCCCGATTGAAGTTTCGTACACAAGAATTGTAAGCATCCAGCCTGTGCTGCTAACCGGAACATAATACAAGTGTGCAGTCTCGTTATCATAAGTCAGGTCAACAAAGTCTGATTGTCCTTCGTTAAAATCTTTTTTAATTTTTTGAATTTTATCTTTGTTTATGTTTAGACTGTCTATTGCCAAAAGAATATTCTGCCCAACTGCAAATTCTCCAAACTCTGATTTTGTCAGACTTTCACCGTTTTTATAATAAAGATTAAAGAATATATCCATATTGTCCTGACGGTAGGTCATAGCCTGCATCATCTGGTCAATATTTATTTCTACAAAGCAGGCAGTGATTTTTGAATTGTTAAAATATATTCCCGAGACAGGGACTGCCATGAAGACCTGTTTGTCTCCGCCGTAGTTTGTAACTGTAGAAAAAATTGGTTGCGTTATCTGTTGAGCCAGGAATGGATAGCGTGTTTTTCCGGAACAGGTACTATGAGAGGTATAAACAAGACCGTTTTCATCTACAAGGGCAAAGGTGTCCAAGCCAAAAAGATTTCGCATATTTCCAAGATACTCTCGAAAGGCTTTTACAGAACTTAAATCATCTTCTGTAAGAACAGAAAGTGCATTATTTATATAATTTCTTTTTTTACTAAGCTCTTCTACAACAAGGGTAGTGCGGCTTTTTGCAATTTCTTGAATAAAGAAGGTGCTGAGTTTTGTAATGGCATTATCTGTTGTTTTACGTGTCTTTTCCGAAGTTCTTAATGAAAGAACAAGAAGTATTAGAAAGAGCAGACTGATAAAACTTAAGAAGCAGACTTGAATTATTCTTTTTATATTTTTTTTCATACCAGCCACTCCTAATCAATTACACCATAAAGCGAGCGCAAAAGGCCGGCAGCATCTTTTTGATAAAAGACGGTTGTTATTTCTTCTGTTTTTTCCGGATACAAGCTTCCCGGTAAAACTCCATCAGCAATTTTTACAGCAGTTGTAATTGTATCAAAACCAATTGAGTAGCAGTCCTGAATGGCAAGCGCATAAATAATGCCGTCACGCATATATTTAAGGGCACGTTCATCATGATCCATACCTACAATTATGACTTGTCCGGCTTTTCCAGTTTCTTCAACTGCACGTCCGGCTCCAACAGAATTACTCATATTGCAGCAGATTATTCCGTTGAGGTCTGGGTAGGCGGCAAGAAATTCCTTTGTAAAATTATAGGCCTTTACATCGTTGTCTTCGTCATATTTTACATCTACAAGTTCAATGCCCGGATATTTTGCAAAAACTTTTCGGGCGCCCTTGGCTCGGTCTTCGTGGCAGGGAGCACCTTCGTTGCCTACAAGCATTGCAACCTTGCCTTTGTAATTTAGATACTGGCAGAGGGTTTCGGCAAGGTCTTCTCCATCTTCCATATTGTGGGTGTTTCCTACATAGGCAATTCTGTTGCAACCGTTTTCTTTGCCGGAGTCTGAGCTTGAAAAAGTCATAACCTTGCAGCCTTGTGTAATAATTTCGTTAATCACGGGAGTTATAATGTCTATGTCGGCTACATCAACTCCAAGTACGTCATACTCGTTTAAGGCTGCCGCTTTTTTGATTCTTTGAACCTGATCTAAAGCAGACATTTCTTCAGGAGCGCGGTAATCATAAGTTATGTGAATACCTTTTTCTTCAAATTGGCGTACTGCATCTTCCATGCCAAGTGCAACTGCATCCCACCAGGAATGTACTATTTTATAGGTAAAATAAAAGTTGTAGTCTGTTTTTTGAGGCTTGTAGGGGTCAAGATACTCCTTATTTATTACACTTGATTGTGGGATTATTTCAGAAGAGACACTTGGATTTTGCGAAACAGCATTATCGTTGTTATTATTGCCGGAACCTTTATCGATCCTGTTTGAACAGCCTGACACTACAAGCACAAAGGCAAGGATGGTCAAGCAGAGGAAATATTTGTCACACCTATTTCTTCTCATGTCTTGAACTCCAGATGTTTTCTATAATAAGAAATATTTTAAGTCTAAAAGGATTAAAAGACAAGAGAAAAGTGGATATTCTTCTGGGGTTAATTTAGTAAGGAAAAATAAAATTACGTGCAAAATGATGAAAACAGGGAAAAATGCACGTACCCCCCAATCAAAAGTCAGGCTTTTTCCTGATCTGGCAAATCTTTTTGCTGGAATTACGTGAGTTTCTGCCATACCAATGACAAACTCCCCTAAAATGTTTCCAAAACCGCGGGGTGGGTTCAATTTTGCCTCACCATTAACAAATTGCACTTTATTAAACTTGCGGGGCGTTACGGGGCAAAAAAAAAGAGTGTGACCTTTTACAAAAGGCACACTCTTTTTTTGAAACAATACCCCGTTCGAAGGGGTAGCGGAAGACCGCTTGCGGGCTGCAGCGAGGGATTTTTTATCGGACGAATCAGAAAAAACAGTCCGCTGGACTATTTTTTCTGATTCGTTCGATTCTATAATTTCCCCTTTATCTGCCTGGAACCTAAAACTTAATAAGGCCCTTCGACAGGCTCAGGGCCCACAAGTGTTGGTCTAGGCCTCCCATGTATTTGCTCAGGGGCTCCAAGTGTTGGCCTAGGCTCCTCATGTATTTGCTCAGGACCCCCAAGTGTCGGCCCAGCACCTAAAACCTAAGCGTCAGCTTCAGCTTCATCCTTTTCTTTTGAAAGCATTACATTTGTAAGAATACCCAAAATCAAAGCACAAGCTACTGTACGGATTTCTACGGCACCGAATGTTACAACCATTCCGCCTACACCTGTAATGAAGATTACTGATGCTACGAAGAGGTTGCGGTTTTTGTTCAAATCTACTGTCTGGAAAATCTTGAAACCAGATACGGCAATGAATCCGTAGAGGGCAATACATACACCACCCATTACACAAGATGGAATTGTTTCAAGGAATGCTACGAGAGGGCTGATCATAGAGAAGATGATACATGCAAATGCACAACCCCAGATAGAAACTGTAGAAGCGTTTCTTGTAATAGCTACACAGGCAATTGATTCACCGTATGTTGTGTTTGGACATCCGCCAAAGAATGCTCCGGCAATAGAACCAACACCGTCACCAAGCAATGTGCGTGTAAGACCTGGTTCTGTGAGCAAATCCTGGCCTACGATGCTTGAAAGGTTTTTGTGGTCTGCAAGGTGTTCTGCAAATACTACAAATGCAACTGGAACGTATGCTGCAAAGATTGCAATAAGATATTTTCCTGTTACGGCTTTAAGACCAGCACCACCACCAAGCAGGAATGTGAATTTTGGAAGTGCAAAGAAACCGCAGTTCTTAAGGGCGCTGTAATTGATTACTGTAAGTTCAGGACCGTTTGTTGCTTTTCCGATAAGTGCAAAAAGTGATGCAACGAGGTAACCTGCAAGAATACCGATGATGAAAGGAATGAGCTTGCCCATTTTCTTTCCGTATGTTGCACAGAGCATTGTTACGGCAAGTGTTACAAGTCCACAAACAATACAGATATAAGGACTTCCGCCTTCTACGCTTGATTTCATAAGGTCGCCTACTGCGTTTCCTGAAAGGCTAAGACCGATAATTGCTACTGTAGGTCCGATGATTACCGGAGGCATAAGCTTGCTGATCCAGTTTACACCGCAGAATTTAACTACAATTGCGATGATTACATATACAAGTCCTGCCATGAGGGCACCAATTATAAGTCCCCAGTAGCCGGCCTGTTCTGTAAGACCTAATGTTGCAGCTCCAGCAAATGCGCTGAACATTGATGGAAGGAAAGCGAAAGAGCTTCCCAGGAATACAGGGCTTGAGCTCTTTGTAAAAAGCAGATAGACGATTGAGCCTATACCTGCACCGAACAAGGCAGCCGAAGCAGAAAGGTTGTGACCAACTACTGCAGGTACTGCTATTGTAGCTGCCATGATTGCAAGCAGCTGCTGTAATGCAAACAGTACTACTTTTCCGAATTTTGGCTTGTCCTTGATACCATAGATAAGATCCATTTTGTTTACTCCTTATATTTTACGTCGCTGTGTTCCTCACAGTGACGAATGGTTACAATTTATATATCGTCCCATCCTTAATCATTGAGACAAGGTATGGTACTATATCCGGGTCAAACTGCTTTCCACGGCAGCGTTCCAGCTCCGAAATTATACGTTCCTCCGAAAATTTAAGACGGTAACAGCGGTTTGTATTCATTGCATCGTAGGCATCGGCAATTCCAACCATGCGGGCAACAAGAGGAATACTTCTTCCGCTTAATCTGTTCATATATCCAGTTCCGTCGTAGCGTTCATGATGATACAATACTGCATCATTTATTTCCGGCAGAATTGTAAAGTTTTTAAGAAGGCTTGCACCATTTGTTGTGTGTTGTTGAATAAGGCTCCATTCTTCGCTCGAAAGGCGGCTTGTTTTATTAAGAACGTCATCTGCAATTGTAAGCTTGCCAATATCATGCATTAGTCCGGCGTAGTATATATTAAGCTGTTCCTGTTCATCAAGCCCCATGCGTTTTGCCATTTCGCGGACATAAGCGGCAACTCTTGTAGAATGTCCCTGTGTATAAGTGTCTTTATTATCAATAAAGTTAGAGAACGTCTTCATAGTCTGTTCAATAATCTGATTATCATGTTCCTGTCGCTTTTTTGTAAGCTGTTTTTGATTTTTGATAATATTTTGAAGAATTATTCCATATAATAAGGCAATTCCCGAAAGAGCAGACATAATGCAGCATAATACAAAAAAGATACTTGTTTTGAATTTACGACAAATCCGTCCGTATACTGTTGCCGACCTGAAAACAAGGTCATTTTCGGAAATAAGAAGGAACCCGAAAGAATAATCTGTTTTAGCTGCAATTTTATTTGAACCGTTATCTTCTGATTTTATAAAAAGATAATCCTCTTCTATATAAGCAGTACAATTCCAGGTATTTTCTATTACAGTTGCTTCCGGAATCTTGAGCTTTATGCACCAATCCTTTAAATCCTTATCTGTTGTATTTGAAAGAAGTCCATCATAGGAATAAAGATTCATGTCGTTAGTTTCTGTCCAGGCATTTTCTTTTGTAATGGCAAAGAATATTCGGTTAAAGCGGTCAACAGGTGGTTTTGTAGATATTTGCGAAATAGTAGTGATTTTTTTATTTGATTTGTGTATTTTGAAAGCAGAAATAAATCCTAAAATAATCCACACAGAAAGAGAAAAGGTTATGCATAGTATAAAAATTTTTAACTTGCCGAACTTTTTGCGCATAGTTAAATTATAAAATATGAAGTTATATAAGTCAAATTTGGAGTTGAAATGAAGGACAAATTTTTTAATATTATTGACTATATTTTAATGCGCGGAGACTTGAGCTTTGACGAAAACCCTTTTAATAGTGTTGATGCACTTATTTTAAGCCAGATTTCGTACAATAATATAGATGGACTTGTCTCTGAAGACCTTACAGAAAAGCTTACTCTTGCCGCACTGGCAGAAAAATTCAGTTCTCTAAAGGATTATAAAGCCCGCTGTAATATGGGCGCAATGATTAATCCTCTTACTCCAACGCTTCTTGATGTTGCTGCAAAATCAGAACGTTTTGGTCATATAAATGTAAGCGGTTTTATAAACAAAATAGATGAAGAAAAAATTGAACAGTTTTGTGCCATAACTTATGAAATTCAGAAGGAAAGATATGTCATTGCCCTGCGCGGTACTGATGATACAATTGCGGGTTGGTATGAAGATTTTAATCTTGGATATATGGATGTTATTCCTGCACAGGCCGATACTGCCGAATATGTACGAAATGCAATGAGGGTGCTTAAAGGTTCTTATATTATTACAGGCCATTCAAAAGGCGGAAATCTTTCTGTAAAAGGCGGAATGTCTGTAGAAAAGAAAAATCTTAAGCGTCTTGAAGCTGTTTACAACTTTGATGGGCCAGGTTTTTTTGCACCTGTATATGAGACACCAGAATTTCTTCAGATAAAGGATAAGGTTAAGGCATTTTTTCCTGAATTCTGCGTTGTTGGAATGATGTTTGAACATACTTCTCCATTTACGATTGTTTCCTGTGCTGCAGATTTAATCCTTCAGCATGATCCTTTTTCCTGGAAAGTTCAGGGCTCAGAATTTGTTACGGCACAAGCTCTTGCTGATGATTCAAAAATCTTTTATGCCTCGTTTAATGACTGGGCTGCAAGACTTTCTGCCGACGAACGTAAAAAGTTTATAGATACATTTTTTGATGTAATTTATGCCAGCGGTGTAAAAACAAATTACGAAATTGAACAGAATAAGCTTATCTGCGGCGGAAAAATGATTTCCAGACTTTCGGAGCTTAATGAAGAAGAAAGAAAAGCTTTCCAGCGTGCTATTAAAATCATGATTAAAGTTGCAAAGGACAATATACCAATGTTCAGTGTTTTTGACCTAAAGCTTGATTTAAAAGAACAAATTAAAAAATTGCGAAGATAGCATATTCATTATATACTATAGATATGAGTAACGAAACAATTCAGACTATGTCGCCTGTAGGAAAGCAATTAAAATCCTACGGAGAAACAAAGCCGGCTTCTTATCTTATGTTCAATAATAAGAAGGTGAGTCTTGTTGCAAAAATAACGATTGGCCGCGAATCCGACAATGATGTTATCGTAGATAATAAGCTTGCAAGCCGTCATCATGCTGTTATTCAGAAGATAAAGGATGCCTATTTTCTGAAGGATGAAAACAGCACAAACGGTACGTATCTTAATGGAGTAAAAATTCCGCCAGATAAATATGTTAAGCTTAATCCAGGTGACAAAGTTACGATTGGCAATATGAGCCTTGTAATATCGTAAGGTATAACAACCGTAAAAATATGTCTGATTTTAAGCTTGATTCAGAAGCCTGTCTTGCGCTGCAGGAGCTTCCTTCTTATGAGTTCATTTATTCTCTAACTGAACAGGTTTGTAATGTTCTTGCAAATGAACCGACTTCTTATCGTCAGGCAAATTGTGTCGGGGAACCGGGTGGACTGCTTAAGCTTTATGAAAAGTCTTCACGCTGTCTTCCTGCAGTTATTGTTCCAGATATTCATGCACGTCCTGATTTTATAAAAAATATACTGAACTTTCCTCTGCCTAAAATTAGGCTTACTGTAAAGCAGGCGCTTGAACAGCAGCTGATTGATGTAATTTGTGTTGGTGATGCAGTTCATACAGAGCTTTATTCTTCACGCTGGAAACTCATCTCTCATGAATTTGAAACCGGGATTCATACAGGGCATTTTATGCAGGACGAAATGATTCTTAATCTTTCAACGCTTTGTGCGCTTATGAGTCTTAAGATTGCATATCCACAGAACTTTCATTTTTTAAAGGGCAATCATGAAAATATTTTAAATTGCAGTTATGGCGGCGATTACGCATTTTTTAAATATGCAGATGAAGGCGAAATGGTAAAGCTTTTTATTCAGGATTATTATGATGATAAGCTGCTTAATCTTATTGCCAGATACGAAAATCTTTTGCCGCTTGCAGCGTATGGAAAAAATTATGTTATCTCTCATGCAGAGCCGGCTGCTGCTTTTACCCGCGATCAGCTGGTAGATGCGAAATTTGACGAAGCAGTTGTAGAAGGTTTAATATGGACTCGTAACGGTCAGGTAAAAAAATCTACTGTAAACGAAATAATGACTGAACTGCTTGGGAAAGCCGCTGCAAAAAAAGCTTTTTATTTTACGGGGCATAGACCTGTAAAAGAAGATTTTGCGTTGCGCCAGGAGGGCAGGTTAGTTCAGATTCATAATCCGCGCAGACAGAATATCGTGTTAGTCTGGCCAAACAAGAGCTTTGATTTTGAAAAGAATATTTTAAATACAAAAATAAAAAGTATGGCAAACCAGGGAGGTAAGGAAAAATGAGTAATGATTTTCCACCGATGATTGGCAAATATAAAATAACTGGTGTTATCGCAAAAGGAGGAATGGGTGTCGTTTACAAGGCAATTCATCCTTCGCTTAAACGTTATGTTGTAATTAAAAAAATGACGGCACGCGGAAATTCAACAAACGCAGAACGCTTTAAAAAAGAAGCTCAGATTCTGCTTGATATGAACAGTCCGTATATTGTTCATCTGTTTGATTATTTTACCGAAGCCGGTTATAGATATATGGTAGAAGAGCTTGTCGACGGTCTTGCACTTGATAAGCTTATTAAAAAGGAAACTGTTCTTCCTCCGCCGCTGGCAATGCTTGTAATGCAGGATGCCTGTAACGCTCTTAAGCATGCGCATTCAAAAAATGTAATTCACCGCGATATAAAGCCTGCAAATATTCTTATTTCAAAGCGAGGAGAAATTAAGCTTGCTGATTTTGGAATTGCAAGTGACAACGAAGAAAAAGAAGAAGGAATTACTTTATCGGGAATGAGTCTGGGCACTCCGGCTTATATGTCACCTGAACAGTTCGAAGACAGCTCTGATGTAGATTGCCGTGCAGACATTTATTCTCTTGGAATTATGCTTTACGAAATGGTAACAGGTTCAAAGCCTTATCCGAGCGATTTTAATATGGACACATTTAAAATCGTAAAACGTGGAAAATATATTCATGCTCGTAAAATTGATAAACACATTCCAAAAGAAATTGAAAAGCTTATCCATAAAATGATTCGCCCGAATCCTAAGAACCGATTCCAAAATATTGACGGAGTTATCAGGGCTGTTAAACATTATCTTCGTCATTATAATGTTCATGAATTACGAGTTCAGCTTGCAAAATCTATTATTTCGCCTCAGACATATATTTATCCGTTCTTCTGTCCAAAAGATCGTATTGCCCGCCGTATAAGAAAAATCTGTCTTTGGGTTCTTGCGGCAGCAGCAGTTTTTGTGCTTTGCTGGAAGTCGGGAGTTATTCATAGAACAATACTTAAAGGTGTGTACACGCCTGTTTCTATTCAGATGGAAGTTCCACGCTCCTTATCTGCCGATTTAGATTTACCAATTCGTGCTTTCTTTTTTGAAAACGACGGAAACGAAATACCTGAAGTAAAAAATGCAAGAAGAGTTTTTGCTGTAAAGGGTTCTAGAATTTTTGAACGCTTCTTTACTGTTCAGACAACTGTGGAGGTTGCACGGCTTGCTTCTAAAAACAGGACTTATGATATTTCGACAGTATATCTTAAAAAAGGACATTACAGAGTAAAGGTTGTTGTTGGCCCTTATATCTGGTGGAAGTCTTTTAATGTTGACAATAAGCCTGTTTTGATAGAAAGTGATTTCTTGAAGGGAGTTACCCGTGAACTTGAAATATCTTCGTATGTTTATGATGGTATTTCGGGTAAAAATATAAGCGATCAGGCAAAGGTAGAAATCCTTTATAAGAATAATTGGAAGGAAATTAAAGCCATACCGCCAGAGGAATTAAAATCTGGAACTGTATGGAAAATAAAAGTTACGAGTCCCGGTTATGATGACGAGGTTTTCTCGCTTTTGATTGACTGGTATCAGGATAAATTGTTTATCAGTTCGGAGTTGCAGCCAAAAAAATAGACGCCATTGAGAGGATGAAATTATGAGTATTAAAGCAATTATTTTTGACATGGATGGAGTTGTTTTAGATTCAGAAACAATCAGCGATAAAACCTGGTTAATCACTCAGGATGAAATGAATGTTACAACCGACAAAGATTATATAAATATGTGCCGCGGATCAAACCGTAACGATACACTGCAGATTTTAAAGGATGTATTCGGTGCCGATTTTGATTCCGAAGCATTCCTTAATCGAAGTACAGAGCTTTTCCGCCAGATTGAAGAAACAGAAGGAATTCCTCTTATGCCTTATGTAAAGGAAGCCCTTGAATATCTTAAGCCAAAATACAGACTTGCCCTTGCTTCTTCTACAAATGGCGGGGCAGTGCGACGTCAGCTTACAAATGCAGGAGTTATTCAATATTTTGAAACGCTCACAACAGGAGATCAGGTTGTTCACAGTAAACCGGATCCGGAAATTTATCAGTTGGCATGCCGCTCTCTTGGACTTGAACCTCATGAATGTGTTGCCGTAGAAGACAGTCCAAATGGAATCCGAAGTGCAGCAACGGCAGGCTTAAAGGTAATTATGGTGCCGGATAAGATACAGCCTTTCCCGGAAATTGAGCTTCTCTGCTGGCAGATTTGTATAACTCTCAAAAGTCTTGAAGAGTTTTTATAGTTGATTTATAATTATAGAAGGGAAAAATTAGAGGGGAAAAATGGCATACGTTAAAAATTTATTCGATTCAAACTTTATTCAGTACGCAAGCTATGTAATCCGCGACCGTGCGATTCCAGAAATTACAGATGGACTTAAGCCTGTTCAGCGCCGAATCATTCATACACTTATAAAAACTGACGATGGACGCTTTACAAAGGTTGCAAATGTTTGCGGAAAAGTAATGGCCTATCATCCTCATGGTGATGCTTCAATTTATACCGCACTTGTAAACCTTGCAAATAAAGAGCTTTTTATAGACAAGCAGGGAAACTTTGGAAATATGTATACAGGTGACGGTGCCTCTGCTCCCCGTTATATTGAATGCCGACTTCGTCCAATTACAAAAGACATCTTAAATACAAATCCTAAAATTACACAGTATGTAGAAACTTACGACAGCCGCGATACAGAACCGGTCGCATTCCAGGCAAAGCTTCCGCTTGTACTTATTATGGGTGCAGAAGGTATTGCCGTTGGTATGAGTACAAAAATCTTAAGTCACAATATTCACGAAGTAATAGATGCCGAACGCAAATGTCTTCGTGGAGAAAAGTTTCAGCTTTTCCCGGATTTTCCTACAGGCGGTTTAGTAGACGTTTCGGGCTACGAGGATGGACTTGGAAAAATTGTTACCCGTGCCAATATGGACACAAGCGATGACAAGAAGATTGTAATTACAGAGCTTCCTTATGGTTCAACAACAGAAAGTCTTTGTGCTTCAATTGAAAAAGCCGTAAAGAATGGAAAAATCAAAGCTACTTCAATTCAGGATTATACTTCTGATTCAGTTAATATAGAAATAAAGCTTCAGCGTGGTGTTTACACAAAGGATGTAGTAGATGCCCTTTATGCCTTCACAGACTGCGAACAGACAATTTACTGTAACCTGCTTGTTATTAAAGACAACATGCCTGTTCAGATGACCTGTACACAGGTAATTCAATATCATTCAAAGCAGCTTGTCGGAATCCTTAAGCAGGAACTGGAACTCGAAAAAGCCGCTCTTATGGAAAAGCTTCATTTGCGAACACTTGAACGCATTTTCGTAGAAGAACGTATTTATAAGAAAATCGAAAATCAGAAAACAGAAGAGGGCGTAATCAAGGCAGTTATGGATGGCTTCAAACCATTCAAGGCCGAGCTTATAAGACCAATTACAGTTGATGATGTAGACCATCTGCTCAAGATTCCAATCCGAAGAATCTCTCTTTATGATATGAATAAGAACAAGCAGGAAGTTCAGGCAATCAACGACCGCATCAAGGAAATAAACCGCCTGCTCAAGCATCTTGTAGAATATGCAATTTCTTGGCTCGACGGCATCGAAGCAAAACTCGACGGAGCTACAACACGTCGCCGCACAAAGATTACGAATATCAATACAGTAGATGTAAAGGCTGTTTCTAAGCGCGATATGTCACTTAAGTATGATGAAAAATCTGGCAATCTTGGAACAGAAGTAAGCGGTGGCGAAGAAATGCTTAAGGTTACTCCATACGACAAGGTTATTTATGTTCGTAAGAGCGGAATCTATTCGGTTTCTGAATGTCCTAAGAAAATCTTTGTTGGACCAGAGCTTCGTTACTGTGGACTTGCAGACAAAGAAAGTCTTTCAAAGGTTTTGTTCACAATCCTTTACCGTGATCCTGCAACCCAGTACGTTTATATTAAACGCTGTAAGATTGCCGGCTATATCATGAATCGCGACTATTTCTTTGCCCCAGACGGAATGGAAGTTCTTCACGTAGATACACGAAAAACCTTTGAGTTCAAGCTCAATTACGTCCCAAAGGGACGCATCAAAAAGCTTACAGAAACCTTCAAGGCTGGCAGCTACGAAGAAAAATCTCTTAAGGCTAAAGGTGTGCGCGTAGCTCCAAAAGAAGTAAAGGATATTGTAGTAGGGTAGGTGCCAGGTTCCAGGTTTTAGGTTTTAGGGAATAGTGTGGGGGAATGTCTTCCCCCTCGCCGCACTGCGTTGCGGCTACCCCCTTCGCCTAGAGGCGCTGCGCCCCCTAAAACCCCCGCGGAGTTCCAATGACAACAATAAAAGAAACCATTTCTTTTGAAGAAAATATAAAAGGTTCCCGTTTCCTCTCCGAACTCTTTCCTTGTGAATCACAAGCACAAGCGCGCGATCTTGTTAAATCTCAAAAAACAAAATACCCAGACGCCACTCACGTAGTCCACGCATTTGTAATTGGACCTGGCGCAGAAATACTTGGAATGAGCGACGACGGTGAACCTTCCGGAACTGCCGGCCGTCCATGTCTTGATGTGCTGAAGGGACGTGGTTGTACAAATACTCTTGTTACAGTTACGCGCTGGTTTGGCGGAACGCTGCTTGGAACAGGCGGACTTGTAAAAGCATACTCTGGTGGCGTAAAACAGGTAATTCAGAAAGCAGACGAGCTTGAACTTTTTGAAGAGCTTGTAGAAAAAAAAGCTTTTTCGTTTGCTGCAGATTATTCACTTTATAAATTGATTAAACTCAATATGGAACAGTTCAACCTTTATGACGTAAAGGAAGAATTTGCAGAGTCAATTTTCGTTAGCGGAAAAATCAGAGCAGAGCAGTATGAAGTTTTTTCTTCAAAATTAAAAGATTTGTCTAATGGAAAAATTACACTCTCTTAACTGAATCTCTTACAATAATCTTTCCGGTTGCCAGATGACGTCCTTTAACATACGGCATACCTGTAATTTTATTAATTATCAGTTCTGCTGCCATTGAACAAAGAGTCTGCGGCTCCACACCAATAGTTGTAAGCGGAACAGTTTTTTCTTCTTCCGAAAGAAAATTGTCGTAGCCTGTTACCGAAACATCCTGTGGAACTTTGTAGCCTTCCTCGTTCAATTGATGAATAAGCCTTGAAGCAATAAGGTCGCAGTTGCAGACAAAGGCTGTAGGCATCTGAGACTTTGGAGGCAGCTTCATTTTTATAAGTTCGGCCGGACCATTGCGGTCATCAATAATCTTATCAAAAGGGCAGGAAAGTCCGTTTTCGTGCATAGCCTTTTCAAAGCCCATATAACGGTCCTGTATAGAAGTAGTTGCGTTGAACTTTCCTACATATTGAATCTTTTTGTGACCCATAGAAATAAGATAAGAAGTTATAAGGTACGAATTGTAATAGTCATCGTTTACAATACAGTCAATGTCAGGGTCTGCAATGTAGTAATCCATCAATACAAAATTTGAATAAGTTGATGCAACATTTTTTATATATTCATGCGACAGCTGACCAAGAAAAATAATTCCGTCTGTTTTTTTATCTGTAATAAGTCTTGGTGGAATTAAAGCCTGTTCGTCTTCATCAGAAACAAGTTCCATTATAGAGTACCAGCCTTTTTCAAGCAGAGCCTTAGAAAGATGATTAAAAATATACCAGTAAAAAGAAGCATCTGGAGAAAAATAACGTGCAGGAATTACAATACCAATATTACCGGTTGTGCCGGATGAAGTTGCAGCAGTGCTTTTGAATTTATATCCCATCTGGGTTGCCAGCACTTTTATCTGTTCGCGTAAGTCATCGCCAACACCATCCTTGCCGGAAAGCGCTTTGGAAACTGTTACGGTACTTATATTTAAACGTTCTGCAATGTCCGAAAGTCGAACCTGTTTTTTTTGTTTCATGGGTTAAATTATAATATATTTTAAGTAAAAAATAAACTAAAATTATTGCTGATTTCACAAGTGACCGCGGTGAATTTGTATGCTATAATAGTTTTATGAGACGACGACTCCCTGTTCTTACAAAGAAGATTGTCATTAATGTTGTAATTGCCGGATTCATTTTGTGTACACTCATTTTTACTGCTGGTTTTGTTGCTTTTTCAAAACAGTTCCGAAATCAGTATGATAAGAGCATCCGTTCTGTTGCAGCAACTGTTCTTGAATGTCTTAATCCCGATTCTTTTGAACAGTACCTTAAAACCAAAACTCCCGACACCCAGTATGATGAAATAAATAAAATCCTTCAGTATTTTATTGACCAGTTTGATTTAAATCTTATTTACGTTTCTTCTGTTGAGCCGCCTGATTATACACGCATAACTTATATTTATAATCCTGTAAAAAAGGGTGGACGTCATTCTCCGTTCCCGCTTGGATATTTTGAAGTTTACGAAGAGCCGCAATATAATTCTTCTGCAAAAAAGGTTTTTGAAAACGGGGAAACTGTTGTCCGCCATACAATGAAAACAAGAAGCGGCTCCCATATTACGGCAATGCTTCCTGTGCGCAATTCAGAAGGAAAGGTTGTTGCAGTTCTTGGAGTCCAAAAAGATATACAGGAATTTGTAATTGCACGTCATAAATATATAAATGTTGTAATTTTTGTAGAGCTCTTTTTTGCCATTCTTTTTGTTGTATTTTTCTCGGGCTTTTTTAACCTTCATTTTATTAAGCCTGTTGTTACAATCACACGCGAAACAGATCATTTTGCATCTTATGGAGGCGAGCCTTCCGAAGAGCTTTTAAAAATCAATCATCGTGACGAGCTTGGTATTCTTGCACATTCGCTCCATCAGATGGAATGCGACGTAAACCGAAATATAAAGGAAATAACAGAGCTTACTGCCGAAAAACAGCAGATGGCAACAGAACTTACAATTGCTACAAAAATCCAGAGCGGTATGCTTCCCAAAAGATATCCTGCTTTTCCGGAGCGTAAAGACTTTGATCTTTTTGCAACAATGGAACCTGCAAAAGAGGTTGGTGGCGACCTTTACGATTATCTTATGATTGATGATGACCACCTGATGTTCGTAGTTGGTGACGTAAGCGGAAAGGGAATTCCTGCTGCACTTTTTATGGCAATTGCAAAAACGCTTTTAAACAGCCATGCCGAACAGGGACTTTCTCCTTCAGAAATTTTTGAGGCCATTAACAGTCAGCTTTGCCGCAGTAATGAAATGGAAATGTTTGTAACCTGCTGGCTTGGAATTCTTACTCTTTCAAGCAGGGAACTTAGCTTTGTAAATGCAGGTCATCCATTCCCGGTTTTATTGCGTGACGGCGACGCAAGCTTTGTAGAAGCAAAACCAAATCTTATGCTTGCAGGTATGGATGGTATTCCGTATGTGGAGCATACAGTAAAGCTTCAGAAAGGTGATGCGCTGCTTATTTATACTGATGGTGTGACAGAAGCTTCAAATGCACAGCAGGAGCTTTTTGGCGACGAGCGGCTATTGGCGGCAGTAAAAACTTGCAGCAATTTGTCTGCACCTGATTTTATAAAAAATGTCCGTGCTAAAATAAGAAACTTTGTTGCCGATGCGGAACAGTTTGATGATATTACAATGTTAGCGGTGAAGCTGATATAGTAGACAATATGTTGTGTCTCCTGGTTTGCAAAAACATGGATTTAGCTTCACAATGGAGACAAAGAAAACAATCCAAAAGGAAGCATTACCAAAATGCAAAAGGAGACACAACATGGAAATTATAATTTATGTAGGAATGGAT
>JAGCTZ010000175.1 GCA_017963165.1 Treponema sp. | reverse complement strand
CTCTAATTTCTGCTGCAGTGATACAATTACTTCGTTCAAGTTTTCCTCCTTAGGTAACTTGGATAACAGAGCTGTCAGCAGGTTCCAATTGTCAGCAGCTCTGTTTTTTATTTGCACTTCTAAGCCCGTGCCAGGCCTTTACTCAATTTGTCATAAAACGAGAGTTCCTCAGGTTCCTGAATCACTTCCGTAATCTCAAGTTTTTTAGTGCCGCTTCTGGCAAAAGGATTTGCCGGAACACAGCAGATAGAAAACTCCAGAAGTTCCTGTTTTCGGAAAATCAGATCGCATTCGCGGTCCTTTGATTCCAGAAATTCAACTTCCTCAGCAATAAATCCAACAGAGCCACAGCGTAAAGCGCCGGCCTTTACTCTCTCCCCGATACTCCATCCGAACTCGTCAAACTCTTTCGAGTTGAATACAATATCTCCCTCGAGCACTGTATTAGCCTTCACATTCTCCGCATATCCTATCGCTGGAATAGAGTAATCATGGCTCCAGAGAACTACAGGATTTGCCAGGTAGTTCTTCAGATTCCATCCGCATGGATCTACCTTTTCAAAATCTCTGTCAGTATCAAAAGTACTCATCACCCAATGAAATGAATCCTTTTGAACATCAATAGATTTGAAAATTTCAACATGAGGTGAAAGCTTTCCCGAATGTGTGTTGTCTTTCAAGAAAGACAAAAACAGATTCTTGTTTCTGGAAAACTCTTTATTTTCCACACCGTCAACTTTTACTAACAAGACCAGCTCCTTAAGTTCATTTTTTCATACTGCTGATATAAAAGGAAAAACTCATTCATATTCTCACAGCCAAGCTTGCACTTCAGTCGGTTAATATGAATTCCAATTGTTCCTTCCTTAACCTGGGTTAGAGAGTGGATTTCTTTTATCGATTTCCCTTCGCCAAGATACATTGCTATCTCAAGCTCAAGTTCGGTAACCTCAGAACAGTATTTGCGGTTCCGCAAATGTTCATTAGAATCCAGACTCTCAAGTACTTCTTCAGGAAATACTTTCTGACCCGAAAATAGCAGCCGCAGCTTTTTCACAAAAGCATTTTTGTCCTGAATGTTACTGACGAATCCATCAGCCTTAAGGTCATAAACTCTAAGACCAAAGAATCTCGAACAGTTTCCCTGTTCACAGAAAACAATACGAATCTTTTTACTGTAGGCTCTGATGGCCTTCATCTTGAAGCGCAAAACATAACTGAGAAAGTACTTATCAAAAAAGATGATGTCATCTTCGGCACTCTTCAAATGATAAACAATGTCTGCATCACTTGAACCATCAATAATCTCAAGACTGGGATTCACTGTTTTTACACAGTGCTTAATAATTTGTTTTGTGAATTCATCACATACTGCTATTATTACTTTGTTCATTGATAAACCTCTTTTTGTATTAAGATTATTCAACAGGAATCAGCGAAGATGCTCGAAACCAGGTATCCCCCCATGGTTTTGTATTCTCGCCACGTTTACGCAGAACATCATTAATGGTTTTCAAACCTGCATTTATTTCTGCAATATCCCTGTTACTCTGTGCATCTTCCGATTCCTGTAACTCAGGTATAGAATCAAGATTAAACACG
>JAGCTZ010000019.1 GCA_017963165.1 Treponema sp. | reverse complement strand
GAAGACACGGATTATACAGAAACTGACCGAACAGGAGGCAGGACTTATGAACGCAAAGCAATCACTTTCTTCGATAAGTGCAGACAGAGATTTGTGGGTTGAGCAGTTCCGGCAAGAAATGTTTGAGCGCGACTACCGTTCCGGCATGAGTGCTGCCGAAAACAGAGGCATCGCTATCGGCGAAGAACGCGGTAAAGAAGCAGGTCGCTCTGAAGCCAAGCTTGAAGCTGCGCGGAATATGCTTTTACAAGGTGTAGATGCAGATAAAATTGCACAATGGCTTTCCTTGCCGCTTGAAACTGTACAGCAACTTAACGAGCAACTAAAAGCCAAGCCAGGGTTGCAATAAAATAAAAGGCATATACATGGCTGTCCGAGCTGTGAAAGATAAACTCAAAACAAGCAAATCATTGCCCCAAGTTTTATCAAGTTGCACATTATGCAATTTGGTCCTCGGCACGGAAATCGGCACGCGCTACCGCTATATTGACGACACTCCTCTTGTGCCGCTTTCTGAAGCAGCCACAGGAGGCAGCTCGAGCGTGGCGGCAGGCGGTGCAAAGACGCGCAGCCGCTCTAACAATGAATACGTCTTGTACAGCTATGGCGAGCCGGTAGCAATGTCTGCCGACGGCAATGCAAACTACTTCGGCACAGACATTTTAGGCAGTGTCCGCAATGTTACAGACAAATACGGCGCAGTGCAATCAAGCTATGATTATGACGCTTTCGGTTCGCCGTATCTCGGAAATCTAGAAAATGATATAGGTTTTGGCTACTGTGGCAAGGTCTATGATATTGGCACAGGCTTGTATGATTACGGTTTCCGCGATTATAGCCCGAATAATGCTAGATTTACCACAATAGACCCAATCAGAGACGGCTCTAACTGGTTCAGCTATGTTGTTAATGACCCGGTGAATTATGTAGACCCGTTTGGATTGAAGACTTGCCAAAGTGCCAGTGATGCAGAAAATGGTTTTAAAGTAAATTTTAAGGGTTCGCCTAATTCTGATCCAAACAATAATTTCAAAGATAATTTTACCGGCGTCGATTTTAACAGTTCTACGCAGAAATTTTTTGATAATCAATTAAAATCTGATTCAAACAACAATCCAAAAATAACATTCTCTAGAAATGTTTTTGCCAATCCATATATGTACTATGAATCACCAAAAATAGATACAAGAAGTCAATCTCATACAACTGGTACTGTTCCCAATTTTAATTTAAATAATCTTATAAATGAAAACAGTATTGGTTTTGTAGGTGATATTGCTAATAAAGTTGGAATTTCTACATTTTTATCATCAGAGACTTTAAAAAATATTAGTATGTTTGATAAACAAGCTAAATTTTTAGGAAGAGTATCAACAGCAACAAATTTGGTTTCTGTTTTTATTGATGTGATGAAATTACATGAAAATCAAAATATTTCAAATCAATTAGACTTTCTGTTTGATGTAGCGGGTTTTTTCCCCGGTACAAACATTGCAAGTCTTGCATATTCAATGGGAGGAAAAGAAATCTTATGGAATTTTGCATATGAATCAGCAGAAAAAGCTTGCACAATTAATTCCTTTATAGAAGATTGGTATATCGAACAGTTATTAGATTATTATGAAATATTTGGAGTAAAATAGCTATGGAAGAAAGAGATCCACGTATAACTGCAGGAGCGACAGGTTTAGTTTTGTTATTGCTAATTTTTTATGTAAAGATAAAATTTGACCTGCCAGATGCATTTTATTTTTTTGCAGGAATTATAGTAGCTATATTAGTAGCAACTATTTATCAAATTGTTGTTGACCTTAATGAAGGAAAAACAAAAATAACATTTCACATTATATCCTTCTTTGTAAAAATAATGATTTTAGGCCTTTCCTTATATTTTGAAATCAAATTTGGCTATAAAATCTTTTTTGCAACATTAATAATAATTGCTATTATGGGCATTTTTGTATAGTTCGTTCTAAGCGTATAGATTTATGCTGTGTTTGGGGTTTACCTTTGGCTAAACCCAATCGCCGCATAAATCTATCATGCCTCTCTTCCACAAGCCCTTAATAACAGCTTAGCTATGAATCAGACCGACGATTATGAAGTTCTAGACCGACAGTCTTGAAGATCTTACACGACGGCCAAGAAGTTCCAGACCGCCGGCCAAGAAGATCTTACACGACGGTCAAGAAGCTCTAGACCGACGGCCAAGAAGATCTTACACGGCGGTCAAGAAGCTCTAGACCGACGGCCAAGAAGATCTTACACGACGGTCAAGAAGCTCTAGACCGTCGATAAAGAAGACAAAATCCGCTGGTCTTGAACTTCAAAAGCAGTCTGAAAAGCAAAAAAATGCTCCCTTTTTACAGGGAGCATTTGTACCTTAACAGTCAGACACTTAAGCTGTCACTTCAATTGTCTTTGAAGCAACACATTTTTCATAGCGGTCGGTGCCGGGCTTGGTTACTATTTTCACTTCATAGCCGCCCGCGCTGACAGCAGGAATGTATGCTTCAACAACATTTGTTCCGATACGGTTATACGACTCAATGCGCGTTTCATGATGTTCGCTGTCAATAAGGAACACGCCCTGAAGAGCATCATCGATGTTAAACGAAATATTCTTGCCCATTATGCGCAGAATTGAACCGGCAGCAAAAGAAAGTGATTCATCTTCTTTGCCGTTATTCTTTATAGAATACAGTTCAGTAAT
>JAGCTZ010000174.1 GCA_017963165.1 Treponema sp. | reverse complement strand
TCACAACAATCAGAAACTTCACAACAATCAGAAACTTCACAACAATCAGAAACTTCACAACAATCAGAAACTTCACAACAATCAGAAACTTCACAACAATCAGAAACTTCACAACAATCAGAAACTTCACAACAATCAGAAACATCTCAGCAATCGGAAACTTCAGAGCAATCAAATCCGTTGGCCCCGGTTGTCGTAACTTATTACACTGTAACATTTGAAACAGACGGCGGTAATACCATTACTTCCCAAAAAATAGAAAGTGGAAAAACAGCAGTCAGACCAGAAGACCCGACAAAAGAAAACTTTGATTTTTCGGGCTGGCTTTTCGAAAACGCCGACTATGATTTTTCTACCCCGGTTAATTCAAACATAACCTTAAAGGCAAAATGGGACAACAGCACTGAAAAAGAAGTTACAAATGAGAATATCATAAGTACCATTAATTCTTTAACATACAGTAAAACTCTAAAAGCAACAGGTGAATTCTCTAGTCAATTAATTAATGAAGTAAAAAAAGCATTAAAAGACCTATATGAAAAGAATCCATCTGTATTTGTTTCTTTGGATTTATCGGGAACTACAGGGCTTAAGGATTTAGGAAACGGTTTTTATGGCTGTAAAAATCTCGAAAGTATTATAATTCCAAACGGTGTTACTTCTTTATATAGCTTCTCTGATTGTTCTGGACTTACTAGCATTACCATTCCAGACAGTGTTACAAGCATTAGTTCTTTCCATGGATGTTCTAGCCTTACAAGCATTACAATTCCAGATGGTATTACAAACATAGATGGAAATACTTTTTATAACTGCTCTAGCCTTACAACCATTACCATTCCAAATAGTGTTACAAGTATAGGTGAATATGCTTTTTACAATTGTTCTAACCTTACAAGCATTACAATTCCAGAAGGTATTACAAGAATAAGAAACGCTACTTTCAAAAATTGTTCTAAACTAACCAGTATTACGATTCCAAACAGTGTCAAAAGCATAGATGCGTATGCTTTTGATAATTGTCAGGCACTTACTAGTATTATAATTCCAGACGATGTCACATATATAGGATATCGTGCTTTTCAAGGGTGTTACAGAGTTACAAGCATTACAATTCCAAAAACTGTTACAAATATAAGCGGCGATGCTTTCTATGGTTGTAATGGAATTACAGACATTACAATTTCAAGCGAATTAATTGGTTTATTCTCTCACTATGATGGAATTAAAAATATTACAATTATAGATGGAATTATAGGTGACAATGCTTTCAAAGATCGTTCTAACCTTAAAACAATTACTATTCTAGACGGAATTACAAGTATAGGTGAAAGTGCTTTCGAAGGTTGTTATGGACTTACAACCATTACAATTCCAGACAGTGTTACAAGTATAGGTGATAAAGCTTTCAAAAATTGTTCTAAACTTACTGAAATTGCAATACCAGACGGCATTACAAGTATAGGTGAAAGTACTTTCGAAGGTTGTTCCGGACTTACAAATATTACAATTCCAGATACTGTTACAAGTATAGGTGAATATGCTTTCTATGAATGCTATGGTCTAACCAGTATTGAAATTCCTAGGGGTGTAACAAGTATAGTTATGAGTGTTTTTGAACGCTGTTATGGACTTACAAGCATTACAATTCCAGACACTGTTACAAGTATAGAAGCATCTGCTTTCCAAAATTGTAGTAAGCTTACAGATATTACAATTCCAAACAGTGTTACAAGTATAGGTTCATATGCTTTCTCTGGCTGTACAGGACTTACAGATATTGCAATTCCAAGCAGTATTACCAGTATAAATTCATATACTTTTTACAAATGTTCTAAACTTACTAACATTACAATTCCAGAAAGTATAACAAGTATAGGAGCAGGTGCTTTTTCTGGTTGTTCTGGACTTAAAAACTTTTCAATTCCAAGCGGTATTTCCGTAATAAATGAAAAGGTTTTTGAAGGTTGTTCTGGACTTACTAGCATTACCATTCCAGGCAGTATTTCAATTATAGGCGTCAATGCTTTCTATCAATGTTCTGGACTTACAAGTATTACTATTCAAGAAGGCGTTTCCATTCTAGACCGCAATGCTTTCTATCTTTGTGGAAGGCTTAAAAGAGTTACAATCCCCGAAAGCATTACTAAAATAGATAGAACTACTTTCAAGTATAGTGGATTGGAAAAAGCAATATTTAAAAATACTGAAAATTGGACAAACTCATCAGGTGATCCTATTCCTCAAGTAAAAAACCAATCTGATATAGCAAACATGCTAAAAATGGGAACCATAAGCCTGACTCGAAAAAAATAACGAAAAAAATAAATCAGCATAAAAACGCATTTAATAAAAGTCGGAACTTCATTCTCCTTAGAATGTTCCGACTTTTGATTCACAATTCGAAATTTAATTTTTTTATTTTCTATTCTTTGCTTTCTTTTTCTGCTGCAATTTCGTCTGCAAGTTCATTTTCTGCCAAACAGACATTTCGATTTTAAACTTGACATATTTATATAACATATTTATATTATATAAATATGTCAGTTTCACTAAAGAAAAAATTAGTAACAATTTATTTTCAGGAATTAAAGTATCTCATGTTCCAGCAGATGGCAAAGGAGCAGAACCGCAAGACGGCTGAGCTTGTGCGGGATGCTATGGATGAATATCTGGAAAAGCATTCGGGGGCAAAAAAGTCATTTGAAGCTTGGGAACCGGTTTCTTTAGGCGGGCTCAAAGCGGGAGCTGTAGACTGGGCTTCTAAAGATTATCAGGATGAAATGCTTGGGAGTGCCTTTTGATAGGAATTGACACAACCTTTCTAATTGACCTTGAAATTACCGACTCTCCACGCCACGAGCAGGCATTAAAGTTTTTTAATAAATGGCAGGCCCAAAAGCATTCTGTACTTGCGATTTACAACCAGGCATTTTTAGAATTTGAACATGTCGTTACAGATTCAAAGCGCTTTAACTCCCCGCTTACAATAGAGCAGGCCGTAGAGCGCACCTGGTTCTGGCTGGATCAGGAACGAATAAAAATTATATGCCCTACAGAGTCTTCAATTAAAAGGGCCCTCTTATGGACCAGCATGTATAAATTAGGCCGCAATAGAATTCAGGACACCCACATGGCCGCAGCCTTTGCCGAAGCCGGAGTTTCTGAACTGTGGACAGCAAATCCTCACGATTTTGAAGTTTTCGAAGTTTTTGATCTTGTGGATTATTCTGCAGTGCGGGGTATTAGGGGCGCAGCGCCCTAGGAGAAGGGGGTGTGGTGAAGACCGCAGGGCTGAACCCAGGGGGAAGGCTTTCCCCTTCGACAGGCTCAGGGACCGCGTTTGTTATGGCTCAGGGACCGCGTTTGTTATGGCTCAGGGACCGCGTTTGTTATTGAATAATTGCCTGTTTTAAACTATTATATTATACAAAGAAATCGCTGGTCCTCTTTAGCGACCGGCAAAAGGATGTTTTTATGGCTATCATTAGTTACAAAGATTTAGGTCTGGTAAACACACGCGATATGTTTGCTAAGGCTATTAAGGGTGGATATGCAATTCCTGCATATAACTTCAATAATATGGAACAGATGCAGGCTATTATACAGGCTTGTGTTGAAACAAAGTCTCCTGTAATCTTGCAGGTTTCTAAGGGTGCACGTGCTTATGCAGACAAGTACATCTTGCGCAACATGGCTCGTGGTGCTGTTGAATACGCTCACGAACTTGGATGTGATATTCCTATCGTTCTTCACCTTGACCACGGTCCAAACTTCGAAGTTGCTAAGGACTGTATCGATAACGGATTCTCTTCTGTTATGATTGATGGTTCTGC
>JAGCTZ010000173.1 GCA_017963165.1 Treponema sp. | reverse complement strand
TGGAATATTCAATATTCCAGATGAATTTGCTGCTTCTTGAGATTTTGCGAATGCAAAATCGACACTTTTCGCCGAATAATCTTTGTTTTTGGAATAACCTCATGCGAAAAGAGCCATTCTGTCACGGGAAAGCCCCATTCTACATGAAATTTAGTTCATTCCGTGATGAATTTGCTTCATTCCACATTGAATTTAAGAGTCTTTCAAGTTTTGCGCCTTGTACAAAAGCCCGGTAGTTTTCGTAAGAAAACTACGCGTTTTGCCAGCTAAAGCTTGGAACTATAGATTAAACCACATGCAAAACGCACTTGCAGGGTTTGCCGATTAATCTTTTTTTTGTAGATAAAACCCAATCGAAAACATGATGTATTTTTCTGGATTTGTCTGAAACATGAAAGTACACCGTGTATTTTGCTCAAAACGGCTGAAACTGGCGAAATACATGATGTACTTTCTCGGATTTGCGCAAAGCACGAAAATACATCATGTACTTGGCTCAAAATGACTGAAATCTGAAAAATACATGATGTACTTTCTCGGATTTGAGCAAAGCACGAAAATACATCATGTACTTGCAAGTGCCATAAGAAGCTTACGCGCTTGATTACGGCTGTTACTGCCAGTAGCCGGTAGAACCGTTGTCTTTCCAAGTAAAATTCGTTGAACTAAATACCATAGTTTTACCGTCTGGAAAACAGTTTCCATTGTCATAAGTCATATTAGTATTTGGGTGAGCTGTAAATGTATATGTAATGAGATTTGCACCAGTAAAATTAAAAGCATTTGGATTTATTGTAATACCAGGGTTAGAAGAATCATTATCAAACGTAACAGTCAATGTTGAATAATTCATAGTGCTAGGGAATAAGTTCCCTACATCCTTAACATTACCTATAGGCTGGAGACCTGATTTAAAAATTATATTGTGAACATTATCCGGCAAAGGCGTAGTCTGAATTACTGACGGATAAGAGTTAAAAGTAACAGTTGTAAGATTAGTGCAACCATCAAAGGCATAAGCTGAAAGACTTGGGCCGCCTTTATATGTAACGGAGGTCAAATTTGTATCGCTTCTAAAAATAGGAGTACCGTTGCTAAATTTTGGCACACCGCCTTCCAAAATAACATTATAAGAGCTCGTTGGAAGGGTATTGACTTGAAATGAATTAGAACCCTTATAAGTAATTGTACAACCACTTGCAACACTAGTTAATGAGGCTCTCATGTACTGTAAAGAAGCAGGAATGGTTATTGCTGCAAGAGAGTTGCAATTTTTGAATGCATTATCTTTTATTTCATTGACACCATCTGGAATAACTATAGATGCCAGGTTTGAACAATTCTCAAAAGCACTTTCACCTATTATTGAGGTTACAGTAGACGGCAATGTGATTGTGCTCAGAGAAGAGCAACCCTTAAAGACACGCTTGTTAATTGTTGTCAAATGTGAACCAGGGGCAAAAGTAACAGACGACAAAGAAGAACAACCATTGAAAGTATCATCAGCAAGAGTTGTAACTCCAGCAGGAATTGTGATTGACGGCAGATGGTCACAGCCCGAAAAAGCCTCATTCTGAATACTTGTAAGAGTAGACGGCAAAGTAACGCTGGTAAGATTAGTACAACCAGAAAATGCAGACCCGTAGATTGTTTCTGCATTACTTGGCAGTATTATGGATGTAAGGTTACCAGGATTATCAGCTGTAAGGTTTACTGTCTTAAAATCAGTTGCTCCAGACAAATCAAGGTTAATAGAGGTTGACGGCAGTTGCAGTTTTGTTATTTTTCTATCAGTGGTTACAGTAACAGTGTCGTCAGCTGTCAGTTCATTTGGATTAAATCCAAGAATGTAGCCGCTTCCGTCTGGTTTATAGCCGTATTCAGCGATTTTAAACTCGGCACGGTCCTGCAGGTTAACGTCTCCGCCAGAAGCAACTCCTATTATTGAACCAGCCGGGGCAAAGCTTCCGTCAATCTGCCAGCCTTTTTCAAACTCAAAGCCGT
>JAGCTZ010000172.1 GCA_017963165.1 Treponema sp. | reverse complement strand
CAATGGGTGGTGTAATGACAAAGCTCATTGCACGTAATACAACAATTCCTACAAAAAAGAGTCAGATCTTCTCTACTGCTGCCGATGGACAGACTGCTGTAAGTATTCACGTACTTCAGGGGGAACGCGAAATGGCAGATCAGAACAGAACACTCGGACGCTTTGACCTGGTAGGTATTCCAGCTGCTCCACGTGGTGTTCCACAGATTGAAGTTACATTCGATATCGATGCTAACGGTATTGTTCACGTATCTGCTAAGGATTTGGGAACAGGTAAGGAACAGCACATCCAGATTACTTCTTCTTCTGGTTTGAGCGATGAAGAAATTGAAAAGATGGTTAAGGATGCAGAAGCAAATGCTGCAGCAGACAAGGCTAAGCGTGAAGGCGTAGATGCCCGCAACGAAGCAGACAGCCTTATTTATGCTACCGAAAAATCAATCAAAGATCTTGGAGACAAGATTAACGGTGCAGAAAAAGAAAAAGTTGAAGCTGCAATTGCTGCCCTTAAACAGGCTCTTCAGGGTGATAACACAGAAGAAATTAAAGCTAAGACAGAAGAACTTAAACAGTCTTCTTACAAGATTGCCGAAGAACTCTACAAGCAGCAGGGAGCAGCCGGTGCTCAGCCAGGCGCAGACGGTGCCGCAGGAGCTGAAGCCGGAGCTGCCGGAGACGCTGGAGCCGATGCAGGAGCTGATGCAGAAAAGAAGTCAGGCTTTGACAAAGGTTCTGCCGACGATGTAGAATACGAAGTAAAGGATGAAGATAAATAATAAGGAAATCAATTTTTATAAAAGATTTCATTAAGCTTGTGACCGTAGTGAAAAATGACCGAGGACAACATCATTCCCGTTGACCGAGGGCATTTTTCACGAGAGGGAACAAGCTTTTGTTAATGTAATAATCAAGATTAATTTTCATTATTTTTTAGGAATAGAAAATGGCAAAACGCGACTATTATGAAGTATTAGGCATTGATAAATCTGCGGATCAGGATACTATAAAAAAAGCTTACCGTAAGCTTGCTGTAAAGTATCACCCTGACCGCAATCCTGGAGACAAGGAAGCTGAGGAAAAGTTTAAGGAAGCTACCGAAGCATACGAAATCTTGTCCGATGAGGAAAAACGCCCTATTTATGATAAGTATGGTTTTGCCGGACTGGAAGGAATGGGTGGCGGTGGCGCCGGTGGTGCCCAGTATTCTCATGCTTTCCATGACTTTTCTGATCTTTTTGGTGGAGCCGGTGGCGGCTTCTCCGATATTTTCGACAGCATTTTTGGCGGAGGCTTTGGCGGTGGTTCTTCACGTTCTGCAAGACGTGGAGGCCCGGTTGCCGGTTCTTCGCTCAGATATGATCTTCATATTCAGTTTAAGGATGCTGTTTACGGTACTTCTGCCGATATCCATTTTAAACATAATGAAGCTTGTACTGCCTGTCATGGAACAGGTGGTGCAGCCGGTGCTTCTAAAAAAACTTGTCCAACCTGTAACGGAATGGGCCAGGTTCGTCAGGGCAACGGTTTCTTTACTATTCAGCAGACATGTCCTACCTGTCGTGGTAAGGGCGTAACAATAGATAAGCCTTGTCCAAGCTGCCGTGGAACCGGTATTCAGGAGCGCAACAAGATGATGTCTCTTAAGATTCCAGCCGGTTCAGATAACGGAAAACGTATTGTAATTCCGGGACAGGGTGATGCAGGAGAAAACGGTGGACCTGCAGGAGACCTTGTTGTAGTATTGCACGTAGATTCTCATCCATTGTTTGAACGCGATGGTCTGGATTTGTACTGTGCTGTTCCTGTTTCTATGGTTCAGGCTGCTCTTGGCTGCGATATTACAATTAAATCTCTTGATAATAAGAAAGTAACTATAAAGATTCCTTCAGGAACTTCCAATGGTAAGCTTTTGCGCATAAAAGGCGAGGGTGTACCTGTCGGTGGCAGCAGTAAAAAAGGCGATCTGTACGTAAAAATCATGGTTCAGATTCCACAGCGACTGTCCGGCAAGCAGAAAGACCTTCTTCAAGCCTATCTGGAACTCGAAAATCCTCCGGAAACTCCAGATTTGATGCCTCTGAGTAAGTTGGAACAGTAAATATTGACTAGATGCCAGGGGCGTTGCGGGGATGTGCCCCGCTGGAAGGGGTAGGCCGCAACGCAGTGCGGCCGAGGGGAAGGCTTTCCCCAGCTTACTGCTAATAGCTAATAACTAACGGCTTTTTCAGCAAGCCCTTCGAGTGCCTCAGGGACCCCATACTATTCCCTAACTTTTTATACGATTTTTCCCCAAATTTGCCGATAATATGATAGAATAGTAGTACCATAAATTTGAGGTGATTATGTATAAGACGCGGAAAAAAATCGTAACTATTTGTGTTTATACACTTGCGGTTATATTCTTTATTGGTTTTTCATTATTCCTTATTCCAGAAAAGAGTACGGAAGCCCCTTCCTTATATTCAATGCTTATAGTTGCCGCATTCTTTTGCGCAATTGTTTTCCTTGCTGTAAGGCTTAAGTCTGCTCTTGTTTCTAAGGTATATCATGATACGCTCGAAAAGGGTGAAACTGTAATCCTTAAAAAATTCATCGACAGCCTCAGATTTAGTTATACACTTGATGATTTTTATGCTGCTATCGGCGATTACCTTGAACGACGTGGAGATTGTTCTGTACTTCTTATTGACCGCGTAAAGAATTACACTCTCTACAACAGCCCTAACAGAATTACTTCTTCGGATGTTACACGCGAAAAAATGTGTCAGAACTTTGAAGAAAACTGGAAGGACGGTTATTATTTCTTTGACCGCCACCTTGGTGTAACTTCCAGACTTAAAAAGGCTCGAGGTTTCTTCCTTTGTTCAGAAAAACAGCATATGTTTGTTTTCTGTACCTACACAAGACTTTTTGACCAGAGTATTTACGAGCAGCTTTTTGCTGAATATAAGCGATTTATTACAAGAACAGGAACTATTTCTCAGCTTTCTGAAATTGCGGCTACAACAAAAGAGTGGCAGCAGCTTGCAGAAACACAGCAGTCCTTCCTTCCACAGAAAATCCCTAATATTCATAATCTCAAAATTGCTACATACTTCCGTCCGCTCGTAAACGTATCGGGTGACTACTTCTCTATACTTCCTATTGATAAGCATAAGACTCTGCTTATGCTTGGTGACGTTTCCGGTAAAGGACTTCCGGCTGCGCTCATCATGGGTTTGGTAATGAACACGGTTAAGATTATTGAAGATAAAGAAGACCTTGTTGGTGTAATTAAGGCTATTGATAAATCAATTAAGGGAATGCACCTTCAGGATAAATATACTGTATTGTTCCTTAGTATTATTGATACAGAAAAAATGAAAATCCGCTATATCAACGCGTCTATGTCGGATCCTATAATTCTTTCTCCTTCTCCAGATGGTTACCGAATCAAGCCGCTTACTTCTAATGCTTCGCTTGTTGGTATTCTTGATATGGGTGATGTTTCTGTTGCAGAAAAACGTCTGTTCCGTGGCGACACCATTCTTATGGCAACTGACGGTGTTTCCGAAGTAATGGATGACAGTGGTGTAGAGCTTGGTGATACTGATATTTACAAAAAGACTCTTATTGCAGGTGCTTCAAAATCTCCTCAGGAATTTGTAAATGATATTGTAGATCTTATCTGGAAATATAATGGCGATAAAAAGCTTCATGATGACGTTACAATGATGATCGCTAAGGTAGGTTACTAATATGGTATTTATTCTATTAAATTGTATTCTTTTATTATGCTTTATATACCTTACATACTATATTGATAAAAAAGGAAATCTTTTAGGCAATACAGGTAACTCTCTGCTTGTACCTTTACTGTTTGCTTCTGTAGAAGTATTCCTTTATATTCTTGTAATGCTTTTCAAGGATAAATGGCTTGAATCGCTTACTGTTCAATTTGTACGTATTATTTTCTGTTTTGACGGCCTATTCTTTGTTTCATTCAGTTATGGACTTGTGGGCATTTCGCACAGAATTCAAAAGGTATTCCCTAAAATCATTCAGTGGCTGCTTTATCTTTTTGTTGTTTACATTGTGTTCTTCCAGTTTAAGGATATTTCTGTAGACGCAGAACTGAGCATGAACGTTGGTTCCGAAAGACTCTTTTCCGGCGAAGTTCAGAATTATTTCCCTTGGGACTGGGTTTTCCTGTATAATGCTGTTTATAAGTTTATTCTTCCTGGTACTGCATTCCTGTTCCTTATGGTTTTCCAGGAAAGAAAGGGAAGTCAGCTTCAGAAGTATCAGTGTCTTGTTATTGCCGAAGGTCTTGCACTTATGTGGGTGCTTATGTTCTTCTTCCAGTACATCGGTAATATAAAGGCAGCTTTTGTTTCTCTTTATATGTATGCTTATGTTGCAATGTATGTTCTTGTCGTTATTGCACTTAGAAAGGTTACTGTTCCTTCTGGTAAGGCGTATATTGCTACTATTATAAAGAATGTTGTTTCATATATTATTCCTGCTTGTGCTATCGGTATTGCAGTAATGTACCTTCAGCCACAGGGTAATCTGTTTAAGTTCAGTTTTATATCTGTTTTTGTAGTCCTGTCAATTATTGCAGTTTTGTTTGCCCTTATTATTGCTGATGTAATGACTAACAACTCTAAGCTTTATACTGCAGATTATGGTCCTGCTCTTGAAAAACAGCTTGCCAAAATCGACTACAGCGGTGAAATGGATACAATTACGAACAAAATGTATGAGATTTTCCGTCGTAACGTAGAATCTTCTTCAGTAAACGTTTATATCCTTAACAATAAGAACATGCTCGAAACTGCATATACTTCGAATGGATTTACAACAACAATTCCTATCAACACTACAATGTTTGAAACACTGCTTAATATCAACCGTTCTGTAGTTTGTTATTCACAAATAGGAAACGTTCATGATCTTTCTTCTATTGATGATCAGTTGTTGAAATTCTTTGACGATACCAAGTCTGACGCAATGTTTATTTTGAACGAAGGTCACAATATTCTTGGTTTGATTACATTGGGTAAAAAGATTTCTGGTGACCACTACAAGGAATATGACTATAACGTGTTCCTTAAGCTTTATTCATACTTCTTTGTATTCGGTTACTATATGCGTAACATTTCTAATAAGGAAATCATCTCTGTTGTAAACCGCGAAATCAAGATGTCTTCTCAGATTATTACTTCCATTCAGGAAAATATTGATCATGTTAAGAATCCTAAGGTTGATACAGGTTATCTGATGGTTCCTGCCCGAAACATTGGTGGTGAATTCATTGATATGATTCGTCTTACTGATACACGCCATTTGTTTGTAGTTGGTGATATGTCTGGAAAAGGTATTGCCGCTTCTATGAACATGGTTATCTTAAAGTCTATTATCCGTACATATCTTGCCGAAACTCATGACTTTAAAGATCTGGTAATTAAAATCAACAGCTTTATTCGAGACTCTTTAAACAAGGGTACAATCTTTGCCGGTCTTTTTGCTTTGATTGATTTTGAAACTGATACAATGTATTACATCAACTGTGGTATTCCTGCTTTGATGATGTATACTCAGGTTTATAACAACGTAATCGAGATTCAGGGTAGTGGACATATTCTTGGATTCGTAAAGGATATTTCTCCGTATATTTCGGTAAAGACTACAAAGCTTAATCGTGGTGATATTATTCTTGCCTGTACAGACGGTCTTGTTCAGTCTCACTCGCTTCGTGGTGAACAGTTTGGTAAGGAACGTATTCAGCAGTGTATTCTTGATAACTCAACATATCCTGCACAGCGTATGACCCAGTTTACTTTTGACAGTCTTATGAAGTTTATGTCAAAGGAAATGGAAGACGACGTTTCTATCCTCGTTCTTAAATATGAAACTGCACGTGCTTATGTTGATGAAGAAGAGGTTACCGACGAAAAAGAGTCTGCCGCAGAAGAATCTGTTGTTGAAAACGTGCCAGAGGGTGATGCAGCTCCTGCTGAAGAAGCTCCAGTTGTTGATGAAGCATCTGCTCCTGTCGACGAAGCTCCTGTCGACGAAGCTCCTGTGACTGACGAAGCTCCTGTGACTGACGAAGCTCCTGTGACTGACGAAGCTCCTGTGACTGACGAAGCTCCTGTGGCTGACGAAACACCTGTCGTTGAAGAAGAATCTGCAGTGGTTGAAGACGAATCTGGGGTTCCTGAGCCTGTCGAAGGGGCAACTGAAAATAACGTGGCTGTGGAGTCCGTTGAAACACCATCTGAAGAATCTGCCCCTGCCGCAGCCGAGGATGATTTCTTTATTAATAAGAATGTCCTGCCGGATGATCCTGACATTCCAGATTTGAGCAATCTTGATGAAATGCTCAAAATGGCAGGATTGTAATGTGTGTAAAACCGTTGGTGAAAGAGGAGAACGAAAATTATGGAACAAATTGCAATTACAGAAAAAGATGGTGCAAACTATCACTTATATGAACTTGAAGGCGCTTTGAATGCCTATACGCTTGGTGAATTTCAGGATACCTTGTATGATGCTGTTCAGAAAAACAATATTGTACTTGATATGTCTCGCCTTATAGAACTTGATGCTTCCGGAATAGGGCTTTTGATGGCAGCTTTTAATGATTCTGAAGATGCCGGTCATAAGTTGTACTTTATGACAATGTCAAACGAAGCAGATAAAGCTATTGCCTCAACCGGGTTTAAGTCGGAGTTTAATTTGATAAACTCCGTCACGGAAGTTAAATAATGTGTAAGGCCGCTGGTAGCCTGTGTATATAGAAATCCGGGGTCTCTGTGTCCGGCTTGTCCTGAACTTGTCGAAGGGAAGGGACCTTAGGATTGCGTTAGTTCCTTTGCCTTTGCTTCTACGGCAGCGGCAAGCTTGTCGATATCGTTCTGATATTCAGTAATAATTTTAACAAAAACCGAACCTGCAACAATTGCTTCTACTGTAGAGGCAAGAGCCTTTGCCTGTTCTCCGTTTGAGATTCCAAATCCACCATAAACTTTAGAACCACCTTCTTTTACTTTTTCAAGAAAGTCCAGTGTGCTTTTGTCTATTGTTGTATTTGTGCCTGTAATGCCTGTGCGAAGGGCTGCATAAATATATGGAAAGCCTGCATGGGCAAGTTTTGAAAGACGCTCGGGTGACATACTTGGAGCTGCAACAGGAATGTTTTCCATGCCATTGGCACGGCAGGCTGTGGTTAATCCTTCGTCATAATCAAAAGGGAGGTCGGGGATAATCATGCCGGTAACGCCAGCCTGGGCTGCACGTTTGCAAAAGTTTTCTACGCCTGGAGTATAGACAAGAGAACCGTAGCTCATAAGATAGATTTTAACTTGTGAAAACTCCTGGTGGAGTTTTGCTATAAAGGCAAGTCCATCTGTTGTGCAGTAACCACGCTCCAGGACTTTTGTACAGGCTCCCTGAATAGCTGGTCCGTCTGCACTTGGGTCGCTAAAGGGCAGCTGAATTTCAAGAATATCTGCACCGCCACGAATCAGGGCTCGGGCTGCTGTAAAAGCAATTTCGTCTGTAGGGTAGCCTGCAACAAGATGGCTCATTAATTGAATTTTATACATATAATTAATTCTCCTCAAATTGGTAAGGCTAAAAATTGCTTTCGCAATTTTTTTAACGCCTTGCTATTTAACACCGGCCGCCAGCGGCCTTACACACTAGTCATGAATCTCTCTGTTATTTTCAAGGCGTTCAATTTCGGCGTGAAGGAAGCTCAGCCATTCTTCACGGCGGAATACAGGGCAGGTAATGAATACATCCTTGTCGCCTCGGCCGCTCATGTTAATGATAATTGCCTTATCTTTTGGAAGCTTTGGTGCCAGCTTAATTGCCTCGGCTCCCGCGTGGGCACTTTCCATTGCAAATAAAACTCCTTCGTTACGGGCAAAAAACTTCACGGCGTTTAAAGCTTCTTCGTCGCGGGCATAGGTGAATTCTATGCGTCCCTGCTTACCAAGACTTGCAAGCTGCGGCCCTATTCCACAATAATCCAGTCCTGCAGAAATTGAACGGGTTGGAAGTGCCTGTCCATCTTCGTCTAAAAGAAAGCGGGATTTGTAGCCGTGCATAATTCCGTCGCGGCTTGCTTTTCCACTCATGCGCACTGCATTCTGACCTATACCGTCTCCAATTCCACCGGCTTCTACTCCAATGAGGCGTGGGTTTGGCTTGTCTATGAAGGGAGCAAAAAATCCTATTGAGTTTGAACCTCCTCCTACACAGGCAATTAGGGCTTCTACATCAAGCTTGCGTGCAGCAATCTGTTCTTCTACTTCGCGGCCAATTACACTTTGGAATTCTCTTACCATATCCGGGAAGGGAGCTGGACCAAGTGCGCTTCCCAAAACATAATGAGTTGTGTCAGGATTTGCTGCCCAGTCGCGCATTGCTTCGTTTACAGCATCTTTGAGGGTGCGGCTACCGGATGTTACTGCGTGAACCTTGGCTCCATATAATTCCATGGCGGCTACGTTTGGCTGTTGACGGCGGACATCAACCTGACCCATATAAACGGTACAGTCAAGGCCAAGCTTGGCACAGGCTGCTGCAGTTGCTACTCCATGCTGGCCGGCACCTGTTTCTGCAATTATGCGTTTTTTGCCCATGCGTTTAGCAAGCAGACATTGACCAATTGCATTGTTTATTTTGTGGGCGCCTGTGTTTGCAAGTCCTTCGAGCTTTATGTAAATCTGTGCACCACCCAAAAGCTTTGTTGCAGTTTCTGCAAATAAAAGAGGGGTTTCTCGTCCTATATAATCTTGCTGGATTGTTTTGAGTTCCTGTAAAAAAGACGGATCTTTCATTGCTTCGTGAAAAGCAACTTCAAGCTCATCAAGCGGGCGGCGTAAAACTTCTGCAACATATTTTCCGCCAAAGGTGTCAAAAAATCCCTGATCTGAATGTATCATAATTCCTCCATAAGTTTTTGTAATTTATTGTGATTTTTAATTCCGGGGGTATCTGCATCTTCGATTCCACCGGAAATGTCGATTAGTTCCGGGTGATTTTGATTTATTAATGCGACGGCATTTTCAGGGGTGATTCCTCCTGCAAGCCATTTTACTTCGTAGGTTGTTTTAAAAGATTGTGACTGGCCGGCAGTTTTTGTAATTGTTTTTGAATCTAAAAGAACGCGAAGTTCTCCTTTTGAAATAAGTCTTTCGTATTCTTCAAGGCTGTCTATTGCAAAAAAATGTGGCAGCTTAAGTAAGTCATGACTAACTTTTTCATACGGAATTTTATGAAATTGAAGGACATCAAAAATTCCAAGCTTTACATAATTAATTGCAGTTTTGGCTTCTTGAGAGTTCAGGTCTACAATTACTGCAACCTTTTTAGTGTTAAGCTTGTCTAACTGTGGAAGGAGTTTTTCAAGCCGGCCTTCGTGTGTGAGGCTTCTTGGAAAGGCATCTGCAAAAATAAAGCCTGTAAAAACTGCTCCAAGTTCTTGAGCGAGCAGGGCATCTTCTATTCTTGTAAGCCCGCAGATTTTTGCCAATGGCTTTTTTGATTGAGAAAGGTCGCAGGCAAATGTTTTCCAGAATCCGGAATTTGGGCTGGGGCTGGCGGAAGAGAATGCATCTACAAGTCCTTGTCTGAGCTGGGGATTTTTGGCAGCAGCTTCTCCTAGTAAGAGTCCTGTAAAACCAAGCGCGCCAACAGAAGCGGCACATTCATAATTTGTAACTCCGCTTTCAAAAACCACGCGAGCCTGGTCTCCCAGAATACTTTGGATTTTATTCAAAAGCAGGCAGGGACGGAGTAAGTCAATTTTAAAGGTTGCAAGGTCGCGGCTGTTTACTCCGCAAACTATATGGTTGTTATCTGTGGCTAACGAAACTGCACGAAGTTTTTCTAAATCTTCTTCTGTTCGGACTTCTACAAGGCTTGTCATTCCGTGGGCAGCTGCGGTTTTTGCCATTTGTACGATAGTCTGGTTATCAAGTATTCTTGCAATCAATAAAACTGCGTCAGCACCGGCCAGGTAAGAAACTTCAATTTCTTCCGAGGATAAAAGAAAATCTTTTCGTAATACTGCGGGAAGTGGTTTTCCGCTTTGTGATTCAAGATTATCAAGGCTTGTGCAGACATTCATAAGGTCTCCAAGATTACCCTTAAAATAATTTGTTTCTGTAAGACAGCTGATTGCAGCGGCCCCGGCTTTTGCATACGAGACGGCAGTTTGCGCTGCATCCAGGTCCGGACAAATGTCGCCCTTGCTTGGAGAGGCACGTTTTACTTCGAGAATTACTCCTTTTTGTGTGAGAAACTTATGGACTGGGCGCCGGCGTTTTTGGGGTAAGTCGAAACCAAAGGTTATGCCAGAACGTTCTATATCATTTTTCCGTTTTTCGATTATTGATGTAAGAATATCACTCATAAAAACTCCATCGGGGCGTTGCGGGGTGTCCCCGCTAGAGGGGGTAGACCGCAACGCAGTGCGGGCGAGGGGGAGACCTACCCCTCCTTAAGCCGCTAACTCTTCACTTACTTTCTGGATTTCCTGGAGCTTGGCAAGAGACTTTCCGCTGTCCAAAGCCTGAAGCGCCATATCGTAGCCTTCTTTAAGAGTTTTTGCCTTTCCGCACAAATAAAGAAGGGAGCCCGCATTCAAGCCGATTGCAGCACGAATTGTTGAACGGCCTTTTCCATTCAAAACATCAATTGCAAGGCGGGCATTGTCGGCACCGTTTCCACCCTCCAGCTCTTCGGCTTTTACATTGGCAATTCCAAATTTGCTTGGATCAATTACATAGTGATATTCTCTTCCATCTTCATTAATCTGGAAAACGTCTGTTGGCTCGCAGGGAGAAATTTCATCAAAACCATCTCGGCTGTGAATTACCATTACGCGTTTGGCACCAAGGGCTTTGGCGGCTCTGGCATAATCCGGCATTAAGTCTGCATTGTAAACGCCAAGAACTTCGTATTCAGCCCCGGCGGGATTTAAGAGAGGACCAAGCACATTAAAGATTGTCTTAATTCCAAGGGCTTTTCTAACAGGGGCTGCAAAACGCATTGCCGAGTGATATACAGGTGCCATCAAAAAGCCAAAGCCTGTTTTTGTAACAAGCTCTGCTGTTTTTTCCGGCTCGGCCATAATTTTAATTCCAAGATTTTCAAAGAAATCTGCGGCACCACTTTTTGAAGAAACTGCTCTGTTTCCGTGTTTTGCAACCGGCTGACCACAGCTGGCAGCAACAAGGGCAGACAAGGATGAAATATTAAAGCTTCCTTTTCCATCACCGCCTGTTCCAACAATTTCTGCAAGTCCGTTAGCTGCAATTGGAAGAGGGGTCTTTTTCTTAAGCAGGGCTTCTGCGCAACCGGCCATTTCTTCTGCTGTAGGAAGTCCACGGGCAGACATGGCGGTAAGAATTGCGGCGGTTGCTTTTTCGTCCATTGTTCCGTCGGTGAGGTTTTCCATAAAGAAGGCGGCCTGTTCACGACTCAAAGGTTTTTTCTCGTCAATAATCTGACGCAGGTAATCGGCTACAGGAAGGTTATCGCGTCTGTAATTTAAGAAGGCCTTGAAAAGCTCCTGACAGTATGAGCTTGCAATGCTTTCGGGGTGGAACTGAACTCCTTCTATTGGCATTGTCTTATGGCGGATTCCCATGATGTCTCCGTCTTTGGCTCGGGCTGTAATTTCAAAATCGCTTGAAAGGCTGGCTTCTTCAATCACCAGAGAATGATAGCGGGTAAACTTTGCAGATCTGCCTATTGTTCTGAAAATGCCGCGTCCGTCTAAGTCTATGTCTTCTACAATTCCGTGTTTGATGAATTTTGCACCAACGATTTTTGCACCAAAGGCTTCTCCAATTGCTTGATGTCCAAGACAGATTCCAAGAATAGGAATTTTTCCTGCAAAATATTTGATGGCTTCAATGCTTATTCCTGCGCTTGTTGGATTTCCGGGACCCGGTGAAACAATGAGCTTTGAAGGCTGCATTGCGGCAAGCTGCTTCAGACTTACCTCGTCGTTTCTTACAACCTTAATTTCTTCTTTTGTAGCACATTCAAGTGCCTGCACAACATTAAATGTAAAACTGTCGTAGTTATCAATTACAAGTATCATATTTTTTCTCCTTTTGTCATTGGTCCATCGACCCCTTCGACAAGCTCAGGGACCACAGGGACCGCTTTTCTATTTTGTTAAAGTATCAATTAATGCCCCTAATTTTTCGCAGGTTTCGGTAAACTCTCTTTCCGGTTCGGAATCATATACGATGCCGCCACCAGCCTGAAGGTTCCAGACATTTCCCTGACGCAAGGCACAGCGGATTGAAATACAAAAATCAAGGTCACCGTTTGGCTGAATGTAACCTACTGCTCCTGCATAAAAGCGGCGCTTTGTTTTTTCAAGCTTGCTTAAGATTTGCATGGCACTGATTTTTGGTGCTCCGCTTACTGTTCCGGCAGGGAAGGAGGCACGAAGAACCTGAATAGGTTTTACACCCTTTGCAACTTTTCCTTCTGTTGTACTTACAAGATGAATTACGTGACTGAAAAGCTCGCATTCCATATATTGGGTAACTTCTACGCTGCCACGCTCACAAACACGTCCAAGATCATTGCGGGCCAAATCTACAAGCATAAGGTGTTCTGCCTGTTCCTTTGGATTATTGCGAAGTTCAATTTTAAGTTTTTCATCTTCGGCTTCTGATTTTCCGCGGCGGGTTGTTCCAGCAATTGGATGAATAATTGCTTTTCCATTGCGTACACGTACAAGACTTTCCGGTGAGGCTCCTGTAAATTGAAAATCTCCAAAATCAATATAAAAAAGATATGGGGAAGGATTTACTTTGCGGAGCTTTCCATAAACAGCAAGGGCTTCGGCTTCGCATTCAATCTGGACACGGCGGCTTGGAACGGCTTGTATAAGATCTCCGGCAATAATGTGTTTTTTAAGTTCTGTTACCTTTTTGATGTATTCGGATTTTGATTCTTCCTGGTCGGTAAGCATTTTGTATTTGAAAGTCTGATTTTCTTCTTCGACGTAGGAGAAGTCCATGTCATTCATGCGCTTAAGGATTTTTTCCATAGTGGTGCTCAGGTCTATTTCGTGCTCATTGTAGTTGAGGCCAAAAATGTGGATCTTCTCTGTGAAGTGGTCAAAAATGATGTAGATGTGGCCTACAATAAAAAGACTTTCAGGGATATTAAGCTCATCTTTTTGTTCAAAAAAACTGATGTTGTCGCAGCGTTTTGCAAACTCGTAACTTAAGTATCCAAGGCCGCTGGCTGGAAGGGGAAGGTCATTAAGAGGTCTTCCAGGTGGTAAAACATTTTCGCTTGCAATATAAAGAAGTGCATCAAGGATATCGGGAGTTTTCTCTCGTCCAAGGGCATCAAGGCTTTTTTCTCCCTGCATTGCGGCATACATATCAAAAGGCTTTTCTGTACCGTTTATAATGAGCGAGATTTTTTCTTCATCCTGCTTGATTTTGAAGGCTTCTTCTGTCATCAAAATTGAATAGCGTTCCCGACCCTTTGCAAAACTAGCCGATTCTAAAATTGCTTTGGCCCCGATTTTTTTTGCAAGATGATAAGGTGTGTATCGCGAGTTAGAAACGCATTTATATGTAAAGTCTGTTCTTTTGTTCATCTTTTTCCTCTCTGAATGATTTTAGCAGCGCGTTACTATTTATAGAAACGTGTTACTATACAGAGAAACATAATGTATATAAGTGTTTCTGTCAATAGTAACAAATATAATAAGTTGTTATATTTGGGGCTGGATATAAAAAAGCCCTTCGACAGGCGGTTCCTGAGCTTGTCGAAGGGCTTTTTTGTATGTAGATTGCCACATCTTATGATATGTTGTAGACCTAAAAAACGCAGTGCGTTTTTTTAACGGTCTGCTATTGAACACCGGCCGCCAGCGGCCTTACACATTATTTCACAACAATATTAACCAGTTTATTAGGCACCACAATCGTCTTTACAACTTCATGTCCATCTGTAAACTTCTTTACACCATCCAGAGTAAATGCTTTTGCTTTAAGTTCTTCCTGGTCGGTATTCGGAGCTGCCATGAACTTGTCGCGGAGCTTGCCGTTTACCATTACTACAATCTGAACTTCATCGTCCTTTGCAAATTCGGCATTTACTGTTGGCCATGCTTCGTAAGCAATTGTCTTGTTGTTACCAAGCTTCTGCCAGAGTTCTTCGCCAAGGTGTGGTGCGTATGGTGAAAGAACCTTTACAAAGTCGCTCCACATAGCCTTTGGAACTTCAGGCAGCTTAGAAACTTCGTTGATGAAAATCATCATCTGGCTTATTGCAGTGTTGAAGTTTAATGTTGCTGTATCATCAGTTACCTTTTTGATTGTCTGAGCAAAGGTCTTGCGTGCGCTGAGCAAAGCCTTGTCTTCGAGCTTGCCTGTGATATCAATGTCGCTCATAGGCTTTTCGCTTACAGCCCATACCTTTTCAAGGAAGCGGTGGATTCCGACAATTCCCTGTGTTGCCCAAGGCTTACTCATTGTAAGAGGTCCCATGAACATTTCATACATGCGGACAGAGTCTGCACCGTATGCTTTAATTTCATCATCAGGGTTTACTACGTTTTTCAAAGACTTAGACATCTTTGCAACAATCTGTTCAAGCTCTTCGCCGGTTGCTTTTTCAATATATTTTCCGTCGTCGCGCTGTTCAACTTCATCAACAGGAACAAGAGTTTTATTCTTGCGCTGGAAGGCAAATGAGGTAATCATGCCCTGATTAATAAGACGCTGGAAAGGCTCTTTTGTAGAAACTACACCAATATCATACAAAACCTTGTGCCAGAAGCGTGCGTAGAGCAGGTGAAGTACTGCGTGTTCAGCACCACCAATGTAAAGGTCTACAGGCATCCAGTATTTTTCTTTATCTGGAGCACAGAACTGCTTGTCGTTGTGAGGGTCAAGATAGCGCAGGTAATACCAGCAGCTTCCGCCCCACTGAGGCATTGTATTTGTTTCGCGCTTTGCAGCACCGCCACATTTTGGACACTTGCAGTTTACCCAAGAGTCAATTGCAGCAAGAGGGCTTTCGCCGGTACCAGTTGGCTGGTAAGTTTTAACCTCTGGCAAAGTGAGAGGAAGTTCTTCTTCCGGAACAGGCACTGTACCACAAGTTGGACAATGTACTAAAGGAATTGGTTCTCCCCAATAGCGCTGACGGCTGTAGATCCAGTCGCGGAGTTTATAGTTGATTGCCTTTTTACCAACACCTTTTTCTGTAAGCCATTCAAGCATTCTGTTTATAGCATCCTGCTTGTTCAAGCCGTCAAGGAATTCTGAGTTTACGTGGATTCCGTCTTCTGTCCATGCCTGCTGCTGAACATCAACTTCTGATTTGAGAACTTCAATAATTGGCAGGTTGAACTTCTTTGCAAATTCCCAGTCGCGGTCATCGTGGGCAGGTACAGCCATAATTGCACCGGTCCCGTAAGAAATCAAAACATAGTCTGCAATCCAGATTGGAATGAGTTTTCCGTTTACAGGGTTTATTGCGTAGCTTCCGCTGAATACACCAGTTTTATCTTTTGCAAGGTCTGTACGTTCAAGATCAGACTTCTTTGCAGCTTCTTCCTGATATTTCTTAACGGCATCAGCCTGTTCAGGTGTTGTGATTGCCGGAATAATTTTGTGTTCAGGACTAACAACCATGTAAGTTGCACCAAACAAAGTATCACAGCGGGTTGTATAAACTGTAAGCTTGTTGTCTGTAGGCTTTCCGTCCTTGTCGGCAACTGTAAATACAACTTCGGCACCTGTAGATTTTCCAATCCAGTTATGCTGCATTGCCTTTACGCTTTCAGGCCAGTCAAGTTCATCAAGATCATTATCAAGGCGGTCTGCGTATTCAGTAATTTTCAAAATCCACTGGCGGATTGTTTTGTGAGTAACTTCTGCACCACAGCGGTCACACTTTCCGTCTTTAACTTCCTCGTTTGCAAGACCAGTCATACAACTAGGACACCAGTTGATTGGAGTCTGTGCTTCGTAAGCGAGTCCCTTTTTGTAAAGTTGCAGGAAAATCCACTGTGTCCATTTATAATAATCTGGTTCACAGGTAGAAACGCAGCGGTCCCAGTCATAGCTGAAGCCCAGAGATTTAATCTGTTGAGTAAAATGTTCTATATTTGCGTTTGTTGTTGTTTTTGGGTGAGTTCCAGTCTTGATTGCATAGTTTTCTGCAGGAAGACCAAAGGCATCGTAGCCCATAGGGTGAAGAACGTTATATCCGTTCATACGTAGGTAGCGGCAGTAAATATCTGTTGCAGTATAACCTTCCGGGTGTCCAACATGAAGGCCTGCAGCACTTGGATACGGGAACATGTCCAGTACATACATGCGTTTTTCGGCCGGAACAGATTCATCCTCGGTTACCTTAAAAGTTTTGTTTTCGTCCCAATACTTCTGCCATTTTGGTTCGATTTGTTCAAATGGATACTTACTCATAATGCTACCTCTTATTGTTTGTCATCCCCTGTGGTCCCCGATCTTGTCGAAGGTGACCCGGGAATCTCAAAATAATGTCACTATTATAGTAAAAAATTAAATTAGTGAAAATACGTATAAGTAAAGTTATTTCCGTGATTGATATTAAAAAAACTTTACAGTGAATAATTGTTACCTTATAATTAACAAAATAACCGCATACTTAAAAGGAGGCATGATAAAAAGGTAAACGAACAAGCGGTAATGTGATACGCTGAAGTAATTCAGCGGAACCCAGGCATCAGTTCGCCATTTTTTGTAAGGACACAGATCCTTGTAAAGGAGAATGAAGAGCTTTTGCCGCAT
>JAGCTZ010000171.1 GCA_017963165.1 Treponema sp. | reverse complement strand
TAAATCTTCGTTACACAGGCAAAAACGGTGCGGCACAGGCCTTTGCCCGCGAAATGATTTCAAGCGGAACAGTCGAAAAAATCCGCGCCGAGCAAGGCAACCTGAGATATGAATATTATCTGCCCTTTTGCGAAGATACCGGCAATGAAAATGACACTATCCTCTTAATCGACTCCTGGGAAAATCAAGAAGCGATTGACTTGCACCACGCTTCTCCGATGATGAAAACCATCGCCGCACTCCGCGAAAAATACGACCTTCACATGACCATCGAGCGGTTCGTTTCAGATGATAAAATTCCAGAGCAGGACAAGGGCTTTATAAGAAAATAAACTTCTGAAACTTTGAAAACGCAGAAAACGACTATTATCTGCTGGATATAAAAAATTGCTTCAGCCTAGGATTTTTTCATCAATAATATCATAATAAATACATCATTCCTGGTGGCGGAGTTGAAAACGAAGAGACTCTGGAAGAATGCTGTGAACGCGAACTGCTGGAAGAAACCGGAATGGTTGTAAAGGCTGTTGAACACTATCTTGATATTGGTGAACTCTTTATGGACTGGAATCACATAAATCATTATTTTGTCTGCGAACTTGTTGAGGGAACCGGAAAGCTGCACCTGACAGAAGCCGAAGCAAAAGCGGGCTGTGTCTGCGTCTGGAAAACTCTGGAAGAAGCCCTCCAGATTTTTGGTAGCTATGAAGATTTCCACAAAACTAACATCGCGGACTATGGCCTTTATCGCCGCGAGTATTTTGCCCTGAAGGAATATTGCGATAAAACGGCTTATTATACTTGAATGTAAAATATGGAAGCAAATATAAAAAAATTATTCAGGCAATATTTTTCTGAAGATATTAATGATCCCATACTCCCAGTCTCCGGCGGTCTTATGCACAAAATGTATAAGGTGCAGACATGCTCGGGTATCTATGCAGTAAAAGTTTTAAACCCTGAAATTATGAAAAGACCGGATGCTGCAAAAAATTATGAGAGGGCAGAAAAACTTGAGGAGCTTTTAGAGACAGCAGGACTTCCTATTGTTCCGGCTCTTGTTTCTGGCGGCAAAAAAATGCTGGAGTTTGACGGGGATTTTTTCTATATTTTTAACTGGCAGGAAGGAAGTATCACAGACTGGAATACCATCACAAAAGACCAGTGTTTTGTTGCAGGCCAACTCCTTGGCCGTATTCATAAAATTGATGCACATAATGTAGAAGCCCAGGAGCCTGAAGAATGCAATATTGATTTTGAGGCTTATATAAAAATCGCTGACAAAAAGCCTTCTGGTATTTTGCCCTTGCTCGCAGAAAATCTTGAGCTTTTAAAAGCTTCGCAAATCAAACTGAATCAGGCCCGCAAAAATCTTCCTGCAATGAAGGCAATCACAGACGACGATATGGATCCCAAAAATGTGATGTGGTACAAAGGGCAGCCTCACATCATAGATCTTGAATGCCTTGATTATGGGAATCCTCTTTCGTCCTGTCTGAATCTTGCCCTGCAGTGGAGTGGAACAGTAAATCAGAATTTTAATAAAGAAAATCTGACAGCCTTTTATGACGGTTACCTCAAAGCCTACGACAACGGCTTTCGTTCCTACGATGAACTTTTTGGAATTGCCTACAGCTGGCTTGAGTGGCTGGAATACAATATCAAAAGGGCCCTGGGGCTTGAGGTCTCCTCGGAACAGGAAATCAAACTTGGTCAGGAAGAAGTTAAAAACACGATAGATCGAATCAAGTATTTAACTCAGATAGAAAATGAAGTTCGCGTCTGTCTTTCAGAGCTTCCTCCGCCGGATTCAAAAAATTATAAAACCCACGATAACAGCCTCTGCTATATCGACCTTGTTTTTGAAGACGAGCTCAAGGATCTGCCACGCTACGAGCTCCCGGAAGGTTTTCATTTTGTTTCTTACAAGAGCGGCGATAAGGATGCCTGGATAGATATAGAACTTTCTTCGGAGGAAGTTTTAAATTATGAGCACGGACAGGAATGCTGGCAGCGCTACTATGGAAACAAAGAAAATGATCTTTCCGACCGCATGTTTTTTATAGAAGATTTCCAGGGCCAGAAAGTTGCTACAGCCACAGCCTTTTATGATATTCACGGAAATGAGAAACCAGAGCAGGGCCAGTTACACTGGGTGGCAATAAAAAAAGAAGCCCAGGGCAAAGGCCTTTCAAAAGCGCTGATTACCCATGTTTTGCAGGTTATGAAAAAGCTCGGCTACACCAGCGTAAAAATCCATACCCAGACAAACACCTGGCTTGCCTGTAAAATTTATTACGACCTTGGATTCCGCCCAAGTCCCCAGAGTCTCAAAACCCACAGCTTTGGCTGGAAAATGGTCGAAGGGTTAACGGGAAGAAGTTTCTTTCCTTTTTAGCCTCGCAGTTTAATTCTCACATAATATCCGCTCTGGTCTTTATGATGAATTACACCGCCGTTTTTTATCATAACGCGAAGGCTTGCAGGATTATCAATATTGCAGTGAAGATAGAGTTCATCTTCCGGAACAATTTTACGAGCCTCTTCTATTAAAAGCTTAAGCCCCTGCGTACAATAACCAAGTCCCCGATATTCTTTTTTGATGAACTGACCAACGTGGCCGCTTCCATTTTCGAGTGCCGCATTCAGATGATGACGCAGCCTGAGTTCCCCGACAATTTTGTGATTTGAACGGTCTTCGGCATTTCCTTCATCACTCCAGAGAAAATAAAAAGTTTCAGGGACAAATCCTTCAGGCAGATTTTTCCCAAATGAAAAATCAATCATACGCGGTAAAACAGTGGATTTAAAATCTTCAAAAGAAACTCCGTGATAATCATTAATAAATCCGTTTTCGTCCCCTGGCTCTGCAGCAACAAAGTCGCATTCCTTCTCGAGGTCTTCAAAATTTGCAGGTTTTAGATATAACATTTTTATCTCCATATAGTTTTTATAATTTGCGTTTCTTTCCCCTGATAGATTCCCATGCCCTGATAGATCTGTGTAAAACCGCATTTTTCCAGGACCCGCACAGAGGCGGCATTTTCTGCAAGGCAGATTCCGTAAACTTCTTTGATATTTAGCTTATGTGCCATGGCGGGAAGAAAGGCTTTTATTGCTTCGCTTGCGAAGCCCTTGCCGGTAAAATCTTTTGCAATGTGATAGCCGATTTCCCAGCTTCCATCCTCGAACTTGCAAAGCTGGACATAGCCGATATTTTGACCTTCGTTTGTGAGCACTGGATATACAAATGGACCGTCTGAGCTGTCGTATCGGGATATTAAAAACTCAATTGCTTCGCGAGCTTCTTCGACTGAATCATAAACTTCATCAGGAACAAAGCGTCTGGTGTCGTCGTCCCGGGAGTTTTCATAGACGCTCTGAGCCATGTCCGTAGAGAAGGTTGTGATTGTAAGCCGCGGAGTTTTTATTTGCATATCTGAGTTTCCATTGTAACAAAAAAATCCCTAACCCTCTTACAAATGAGACTGTCCTGATTTTTGTAAACGAACTTTCCGGTTTTAATTTTAGCGTTCATATAAAAGTCCTTATTTTTTCGGAATGTTATTTCGTTTTTTCAAATGCAAGTCGGGGATAATTATCCTCTTCAACATAGATTGTCCCACGATGGGTAAATCCAATCTTCTTTAAAAGATTCTGCATAACGATATTATCACCATGAGTATCTATACGAAGGTTACCACATTTTGAGAAAGCCCATTCAATGCAGAAGGCACCAATTCCTTTTTCCGAGCCATCTCCTGCTAAACGGTGAACAACACCATAAGTATCACTGCCAGTCCATTTGCCTTCAGAAATATTTTTGTAAGTCGGCTCTATATTCTTTCCCTGTATGAAATAAAAAACTCCGACAACATGCCCAGCATCATTTAGGCAGACATAACTGTTACCCTCTTTTATATCATTGTGAATCAGTTCCTCTGGCGGCCAGTTTGTAGGCCCCCACTGATTTGGATTCCCATGTGTCTTCATGAATTCACGTGCGAATGCATAAATCTCCATAATCCGCGTGAAATCCTGTTCTGTAGAATTTCTGATTGTCATTTTGTGCAGCCTCTATTTTATCAGTTTGTAGATGAAGAGCTTCCAGAAGAACTGCTAGCACCGCTTCTGCTTTGCCTGTCGCGAATCATATGCTGCAGGGCAAAAAGAATTGCAACAATAATTTTCTCGTGCTCTTTTTTGTAAATATCTTAATAATTATTTTAATGCACATCTTAAAATTTATGAAGATAAACTTAATAGAAAAAATATAGGACCCGTGCTATCATAAAATATGGAACTTTGGGACGCATATAATTCTAACTTTGAAAAAATTGAAG
>JAGCTZ010000170.1 GCA_017963165.1 Treponema sp. | reverse complement strand
GTGAACTGTCAAACAGAGCAAGACTTCCAGTCTCCAAAAGGTAGTCAAAACTACAAGGGTTGTACGGAAAATCTTTCATAAGACACAGGTTAATTTTACCTAAATGATGCAAGATAATTCAATTACTTTAATATACGAGGAATCTTCCCGGTTCTGCTGATTGTCTTCCTTATCATTTTAAAGTTCATGAAAGAGAAACGAATTGAATAACAGGAATTGAATAAACTGCTGCATTCTGCTATTATCCAGATATATTAATAACAAAGGAGGTTGAGACAAGATTTATGATTTTTATGACTAACACTTCGACCTCCGCTATTCTTGCCTAGAGACTGGTACAAAGCTAGTCACACTTCTTGTCCTGAAAGCGGAGCTGACTCGGTTTATCCACACGGATATTTATTAGAGAGGATAACCTAAAAAATGCTTTCGCATTTTTTTTAACGGTTTCCGATCGAACACCGCCCGCCAGCGGGCTTACACACTATCAGGAAATTCAAATTGAAAACAAATATTATTATTACTGCGCGCGTTTCTTGCGTGCAGAAGAATCTTTTTACTCTTTTGATTTATGATGAGGAAGGAAATACAAATCCCGAATCAGAAATCAATGGAAAACTTAAAGGAAAATTTTACAACCTTGGACTTGAACCACCCGTTGTCGGCGACTACGTAAAGGTTTTTACCAACGAATATGGCGACGCTTTGATTGACGAAGTGCTGCCACGCAAAACAGTCTTCAAACGACCAAACCGCAGTGGCCATTCCGAAGCCTATGTGAAAAATCTGTTAGAGGAGACTATCGTTTCTAATTTTGATTACGTCTTTATTGTGACCTCACTTAATCAGGATTACAATGAAAACAGAATTGCGCGATATGTTTCTATAACGCTAAACACCGGAGCCAAGCCTGTTGTGGTTTTGTCCAAAGCAGATTTATGCGACGACGTAGAACTCAAGGTAGAAATTACAAAGGCTGTGTGCGACAAGGCAGATGTAATTGCAATCTCTTCGCTCACAGGTTATGGCCTGGACCAACTGCAGCCCTATCTTCAGAAGCATAAAACAATTGCAATTGTCGGTTCTTCAGGAGTAGGAAAGTCTACACTGCTCAATACTCTGAACGGCACAGAGCTTATGAAGGTAAACGCTATCCGCGACGAAGATGGAAAAGGCCGTCACACTACAACCTACCGTCAGCTGTTCCGTCTTGAAAACGGCACCTGGATTATGGATACTCCGGGACTGCGCGAAATAGGCGTGCTCGACATTGAAGAAGGACTAGACGAAACATTTTCAGATGTTGTTGCGCTTTTTGACCAGTGCAGGTTCAATGATTGTTCACACACAAACGAGCCTGGCTGTGCAGTAAAGAAGGCTCTTGAAGACGGAACTTTAAGCGAAGAGCGATGGCAGACTTATCTTAAGCTTCATACCGAAAGCGAATGGGGCAAAGCCAAGATGATGCAGATTGCAAAGTTCACCCGCGAGTATCAAAAAAACAGATATAGCGGCTGGGATTTATAATACTGGATTTATAATCTGTAATTTATAATTAAATTAAAAACACCGCCAACGCGGTGTTTTTAGTAGGTTTAATAAGTAAAACTTTTACATCTTTCCAATGGAAGCCGCCATCTTTCCAACTTCCTCTTTATAAAGCTTCTTAAGCTCCTTCGGCCCCACAATCTTCACTGCCGCCCCAAAATGCAGCACCCAATACAGCGTTTCCTGCAGCTGGTTCGACTCAAAGGTCAAATGCACGCACCCCTCGTCATCCTGAAAGCACTTCTGATTCTTATGCCACGTCCTTTCCAGAATGTAAGTATTAATAGATTTATCAAACACAAGCTCAAACTTAAACACCGGCAGTTCGTTATTCCAAACGCCAAAGTTAGGGTCAATGTGAACTTTCTTTTCATAATCAGGGTCAGGCTCAAAATCACTCAGCAGCACAAGGTCCTTCATACGCGAAAGATTATACGTGCTGTACCTGTTGTGCTTGTGGCAGAATCCAACCGCATACCAGTCGCCCTTCTGACAGTAGATTTTGTACGGATCCAGCGTGTGAGGCGTATGTTCCGTACTGCTAATGGATCGGTACCCAAACGAAACAGTTTTATGCATCTTAATGGCTTCAAAGATTTTCTTAAAAACATCAGCATCAATGGCAGGCAGCGGATCCGAAATAAACTGAACGTTATTCACCAGACTAGACTGAACCTCCACCTCATTCGGAAGCATCTGGCTTATAGTGCCGTAAACCTTAGTAATAGTATCCTTGAGCGGCGTATTATCATACCGTTCCAAAAGTGGCAGAATTCCCGCCAGCGCCACAAGTTCCCCTTCGCTAATCAGCACATTTTTTACAAAGAAAGTTTCATCAGTATAGTAAAACCCCTTGTGCACCCTGTCATATTCAATAGGCGCATTGTAGTAAATCTTAAGCTCCTCCAGGTCCCGCTGAATCGTCCTCCGCGAAACCTCCAGCTCCTTCATCAAACGTGCAACATCAGGGTAGGGAATAGTCTGAATCGCCTTTTCCAGCTTCAACAGCCTGAGCGACTTCACATGATGTTCCCTCTGCTTTTTTTCTACATTTTCGTTGGTTTTACTCATAAGGATATTGTAGCATGGATTTTTAAAAATACAATTTAAACCTCAAAATCCAGACACGTCCTGCCTGCAGTAAACGGCCTTACCTTACTGTCTGCAACTGCCACATGCTCCGGATGCTTTGAATATCCTTTAAGCGCATCGGCCGATTCAAAAGTCGAATCAAGCATCAAATCTGCAGTAGAAGACCCAAGCCTGCCTTCAGTATTTACCTTAATATCAACAAGCCCCGGGATTTTCCCTTTAAGCCCTTCCAGCCCTTCCTTAATTTCCTTTTTCACCGATTCCTTTTCCGAATCGCTCATGTCCTTTAATGTCCATAAAATAATGTGTTTTACCATGGGGGTAGTTTAGCATGAAATGGGGGAAGAAAGATAGGTCGCGGGACTCCATAGCCTTCTGCGAATATGGAAGAATTACACAATTTTATGCAATATTCGTTTTTCTGTTGTATAATTGTAGTTATATTTTTTCTAGGGGAGATCTTTTATGAAAATGAAGAAACTTTTTGCAAGTTTGTTTTTTTTGTTTTATTCTGCAAGGTTTAGTAGCGCAAGAGTGGTATGTTTGTCTTGCATCTTTTAGAAATCAGAAAAATACCAGCAATTATTCTGCTGTTTTGCGCCAATATGAGCTCCCATCCTGGATTTATTTTTCAAGTACCCCTAAAGGAAATTTTTACCGAGTTTTATACGATGTTCCAAGTCAGACTATAGAACAGGCACGAAAAATTAGAGATAAAGTTTCAACTTCAAAAGGAGCGCAAGTATTACAGTTAAAAGGGTTGTGGGTTTGTGAGGCACAAAAAGAAATAATTCCTACTCAAATAAAGACAGATTCGCTTGTGCTTACCACTAATGAAAAACAGAAGGATATTACTTCTGAAGAAAAACCATATTCTGTTCATATTAAATCATATAAAGAAGAGGCCAGAGAATGAGCAGATTCTTTTCGAAGTAAGTCACAGTTATACTTTTTGTGATGAAGATTATGCTTATGATCTTATTGTGTTAAAAGATGGTTCCCTTTATATTCGGCAGTCGGAAACTGAGGGATACAGACCTACCGTAACAATTATTCAAAAAGAAAAATCGAATAACCTTAAGTTTCAGATTGAAAAAATCCTGGAAAAGTACAAATCGAATATTGATAAAATTGGAAACTTTGTAAAGGACACCAGTAGCTGTTTTACAGGTATTCTTTTTGATAAAGAGTTTTTTTATATGAGTTTATTAGGTTTCGGTTTTATAAAAGCGCTTGCTAAAGAAGTTATTAAAACAATTGAAGAATTATATCCAGGTGATGTAGATTGGGATATTAGTATAAAAAGAGAAATGGGATTCTAGGGGCTTCGCCCCTAGGCGAGGAGGAGATACGCTTCGCTAACGAGTTTTGCATTCGATATAATAATAGAAGTTTGCAAAACTCGCTTCCCCCTCCTTCCTTAATACAATAAAATAGAAAGTATCATGGACGACCAAAAAATAAACCTCAACACTATCATCTCTCCCGTCGGCATCGTAACCCGCTGGCCAAAGAAAAAGGAAGAAAAACTGGCAGTGCTTGATTATCTTATTACAAAGTTTGAAAGTGGGGTTGAGTATAAAGAAATTCAAGTAAATATGATTTTGAAAAAGTGGCACAGCTTTGGAGACCACGCGCTTTTGAGAAGAGAACTATATGACAACTTTTATATGGACAGGAATCCGGAAAAGGGGTTATATTGGGTGGAGGAAAAATGATACTATTAGTTGTTGATACACAAAAGGGATGTTTTACCGAAGCGTTATATTCATTTGAAACGGTAAGAAATAATATTAAAAAGTTAATTACTGTTGCTAGAGAAAACAATGTTGAAGTTGTTTATGTTCAGCATGATGATGGCCCGGGTTCTGATTTGGCTAAAGGTACTGATAACTATGAAATATACGAAGATTTTGCACCAAGAAAAGATGAACGGCGTTTTGAAAAAAATGTAAACAGTGCTTTTCATTCTATGACTGGATTAACAGAATATCTGCAATCTAAGGGCGAAAAAGATATTATAACAATTGGTGTTTCAACAGATTATTGTATGGATGCAACAATTAAAAGCGGATTTGAAAAAGGGTTCAACCTGTTTGTTCCTTCCTACACAAACTCTACTTATGATAATCCATATTTTGATAAGGAAACTGCCTATAAATATTTCAATGAATTTATGTGGGGAACTCGTTACGCAAAGATTATTACTGTTGAACAGGCAATTCAGCTTCTTAAATCTGAAATAACAACGAAGGATTTATAAAGAACATGTATTATGGAAGGAAAAATCAAGCAAATCACCGTCAGCGGAGCTATGGCGACTACAAGGATGGTTGGGAAATCCCCGGCGGTAAGCTTGAACCGGGCGAAACTCCAGAAGCTTGGAAACCGCGGGTGAAAATTTCCCCTATATTGCCAATCCCTCAATTTTATGATAATATCCTATTTATTCGGGCCATTAGCTCAGTGGTTAGAGCAGAGGACTCATAATCCTTTGGTCCTAAGTTCAAGTCTTAGATGGCCCATGTGTAGGTGAAAAAGGCGAGCAGTGCGCAGCGTTTTTCACCGGTGTTCAATAAAAGAAAAAAGCTGTTTTGCAACGCAAGACAGCTTTTTTTATCTCTATTACTTTATAACCTTAAGATTGTTATTTCAAAAACATCCGCAGCAATTTTTCTTTAAATCCCTTATACGGCTGATATCTCATGTTCACGTCAATCCAGGTTTTCTTATCAACAATACTTTTTTTGTGGCTAAACGTATCAAATCCAACCTTGCCATGATAGGCTCCCATGCCGCTTTCGCCAACGCCTCCAAAGCCCATGTTGTTTGTGGCAAGATGAACTATGACATCATTTATACAGCCACCACCGAATGAACATCGCGACAATACTGTTTTTTCCAGCTTTCTGTTGCTTGTAAAAAGATAAAGCGCCAGAGGCTTTTGCCTGCTGTTCACAACTTCAAGCATTTCTTCATCAGTTTTATAAGTAAGAATTGGCAGAATCGGGCCGAATATTTCCTGACCCATTACTGCATCATCCCAGGTAACGTTTACCATAACTGTAGGTTCAATTTTCAACGTAGAAGCATCAGATCTGCCGCCGCACGCAACCTTGTTTTGATTAATCAGCCAGGATAATCTTTCAAAATGCTTATAATTTATGATTTTTCCGTATGTCGGATTATTAAGCGGATCATCCCCAAACTGAATGGTAATTTGTTTTTTCAATTCCGTAACAAGATGCTCCTGCAATGATTCGTGACATAAAATGTAATCCGGCGCAACACAGGTCTGCCCGCAGTTCAAGAATTTTCCCCAGACGATTCTTTTTGCGGCCAGTTTGATATTTGCAGTTTTATCTATTATACATGGTGATTTTCCGCCAAGTTCAAGTGTTACAGGTACAAGATTTTCGGCTGCTTTTCTTAAAACTTCTCGGCCAACTGCCTGACTTCCTGTAAAGAAAATGTAATCAAACTTCTGTTCCAAAAGGCATGTATTTTCTGCACGTCCGCCTGTAACAATCGCAACATATTCCGGGGCAAAGCATTCTGTTATCAGTTTTTCTATTACACGGCTTGTATTTTCTGAATATGCGCTTGGTTTTACGACAACTGTATTTCCTGCTGCAATTGCATCTACAAGCGGATCCATCGTAAGCAAAAAAGGGTAGTTCCAGGGGCTCATAATCAAAACATTTCCGTAGGGCGATTTTTTCACAAAGCTTTTTGCAGCAAAATTTGTAATAGGTGTGAGCTTTGCTTCATCACGGGCAAAACGGTTTATATTTTTAAGCAGATATGAAATTTCCCCAAGCACAAGTCCAGCTTCGCACATAAAGCCTTCTATCGCACTTTTCCCAAGGTCAGCCGTCAGAGCGTCAGTAATTTCTTTTTCGTGCATTTTTATATAATCATAAAGCTTCTTTAATGCTGATTTCCGAGCTTTTATAGGGAGTGTCGCACCTGTCGCAAAAAATGATTTCTGTTTTTCCAGAATAGATTGAATTTCGGTTTGTGTCATTCCGAGCCTCTTTTTACAATTATCTTCTATATAAATAGTATGACATAAGCCACAGAAATATCAAGATACTCATTTTCAAAAAATAAAATATAAGCTATAATTCACAAAGAGTTTATTAAAAAATTGATCTGAGGACAGTATATGGCTAAAACCCTTAAGGAACTGTACGGCAAATATCTTCATGAGTTTGCTCAGATTTCTCACGCAGCAGAAAAAATTGATGAAACAGAAATATATGAAGAAGCAAATCCCGAAACAAGGAAATATCTTACACTTATAACAAAAGATAATGTCCTTCCCGATTCACATATCATTAATATCGAATATTTCAAGGAATTTTACGACGCAATTGTTTCTGGTGGAAAAACCGGCGTTGTAATGATGGATCATTATTCAAATATGGACTTGCCTTGTTTTCTTCAGCTGCTCGAAGATTATGGCGAAGAATGGACCCGCGATTTTGCAAAAAGAATTGTTGCAATTGCCGGAATGAAGCTTAATGAAGCAGATCCTATTGTTCGTGCCCTTACCGAAAGCTTTACCCGTGTTGTAATTTATCCTACCCGCAGTCTTAATGCTATTTTAGAAAAAGATATTCCGGAAGAAGAAAAAGAAGCCGAAAAAATGCGTGCTCGCAAAATCAACTTTGCTGCAATGCGTGCAATGGATGGTTGTAAAAAACGTGGTCAGATTATTCTTGTTTTCCCAAGCGGTACAAGATATCGCCCTGGTAAACCGGAAACAAAACGTGGTCTGCGTGAAATAGACAGTTATCTTCGTCTGTTTGATTTGCTGCTGCCTGTTTCAATCAACGGAAATGTTCTGCGTTTTAATCCTGATGATCCTGAAAATATGATTATGGATCTTGTAACTCCTGATGTAGTTACTCTTACTGCAGGAAAAGTAATTGAATGCAAACCATTCCGTAACAAGATTCTTGAAACTGTTCCGGCCGATCATCCTGATCCAAAGCAAGTAACTGTTGATGCCGTGATGAATATTCTTGAAGAACTTCATAATTCAACTGACGCCGAGTCTGTTGAAGTGGAAAAGGAGGCATGATAAAAAGGTAAACGAACAAGCGGTAATGTGATACGCTGAAGTAATTCAGCGGAACCCAGGCATCAGTTCGCCATTTTTTGTAAGGACACAGATCCTTGTAAAGGAGAATGAAGAGCTTTTGCCGCAT
>JAGCTZ010000169.1 GCA_017963165.1 Treponema sp. | reverse complement strand
ATGCGGCAAAAGCTCTTCATTCTCCTTTACAAGGATCTGTGTCCTTACAAAAAATGGCGAACTGATGCCTGGGTTCCGCTGAATTACTTCAGCGTATCACATTACCGCTTGTTCGTTTACCTTTTTATCATGCCTCCTTTTTTATTATAATTTTAGGATAACATGAAAATCTACATCTGTCATTCTTTTGTCATTGCGAGCGAAGCGTGGCAATCCATGTATATAAACGAACTTATTTTTATGATATTGTAAACTTATGAAATTCACAGATGCTCAAATCATAAATATTCTCAAACAGCAATTATCTTATGATTTTAATTGTCGCCCTGAGGATTTTGACAAGGAAGAAAATATAATCACCCTGTCCGCTTTGAATGAAAAGCACCGGATTTTTTCTAAAGAGACTTTCTTTTTACAGATGGCAACTCTTGGAAACAATGCTGTAATTTCTGTAGATCAAAAACTTCACCCCTGGCTTGCAGAATGGGTTAAGGGAAAAACAGGCTTCTGGCTTTTTGAGCAGCATAATTATTTTGAACTGAATGACAAGATCCGTGAGTTTGGATATAAGTTGAATCTGACACATCATATGTTTTTGCCTGTGCCGGAGTTTATTGAAGTTGCACCAGATTTTGAATACAAGTTTATTGAGACAGACGAAATTATGCAGTACTACGGCCGATCGGAATTTCCAAATGCAATCTGTAGCGAGTTTAAACCTGACCGTCCTGATGTCTTAGCAGTGCTTGCCATGGAAGGAGACAAGATTATGGGTATGGCAGGTTGTTCTGCAGATAGCCCTATTCTCTGGCAGATTGGAATAGATGTTTTGCTTGAATATCGGGGACGGGGTATTGGAACCGCTCTTGTAAAATTGCTCAGAAACGAAACCTTCCGCCGTGGGGTAATTCCTTATTATGGCACCAGCCTTTCAAATCTGCGTTCCTGGAAGATTGCTCTTGCTTCTGGCTTTAAGCCCGCCTGGGTAGAATGCGAATCAAGCAGAATCGAAAAGAACAAGTTTGAAAAATAAAATATCATTGCAAGAAAAACGTCATTACGAGCACCGCGAAGTAATCCACGTACAAGAATGAATTGTTAAAAATGGATTGCCACATCACTCAACTCGTATACTCTTCGCAAAGACATAGGAGCTATATGAAATACTTTAGAATCCACACTTCTGACATAGCCTGGATTACTCAAAAGCCCCGCGGCATTTTTACGACCGTTGGCAAACTTGTAGATGCTAAAACTATGACAGAAGAAGAAATTACAGAATACTGGAAGCAGCGAGAATATTTTGAAAAAGTTCTGCCTGTTCCTCCTTTTTACGAGCAGGGAAACCCAGACCACGCAGTAACATGGTTTAAGGATACACCGCAAGGACAGGACATCTGGAACCAACTCACTTTTTACCACCAGATGTGTTTCAAGTACGGTATAAAACTTTACGAAAGCGAATGCACTACCCTCCCCGGCCAGGTTATCTACGAAGATGATTTTCAGATTGCGGTTATAAATGAGCCGGAAAAGCTGGAAGTGGTTGTGACAGAATTAAAAGAAGAAAATAAAAATACTATACATAAATTTTTTGGAATTATAGATAATGAAAATGCAAACAAAATGCAGGAAGCTTTAAAAGATTGTCGTAAGATTGATAACAAAGATTGGAATTATTTAAAATAAAACACTATATTTCTTCTTTCAGAATATTTTCATAATTTCTTCCAGCATAAAGAAATCGAACTATCGTAACTTCTTTTTTCTCTTTATCTGCGATGTAATATACTTTGAAATTTTTAAACAAAAAAAATCTAAATCCTAGATCTGAAAGAAATGTATCTGGGACTGGAGTTCCACTAAAAGGAATTTGTTTTATGGTGTTTATTTCTGAAGTAATAAGGTCTGCTAAGGATGTGGCCGCTTGTGGATTACAAAGAGTGTTTTTAATATAAAGTTTCTTTAATATCTATTTTAGCTTTTTCAGAAATTATCAGATTAAAGTTCAAATACCAAGCTCCTTTCTGATATCAGTCATTGCAGAATCAAAAGGTTCAACTCTACCCTCTTTTATATCTTTTAATCCTTCTGCAAGCTTCGAATAAAGATTTACTTTTTCAAGTAGTTGGTCGTATTGTGCAATACTCATGACAGCCAAATCGCCCTGCCCATTTCTTGTGATAAAAACTGGTTCGTTTGTTGCATGACAGTATGCTGAAATTTCTGAATATTTATTACGCAGATCTGCACTTGCTCTTATTGCCGGCATATTTTACCTCTTTAATTGATATATCTAAATTATATCATGATATTGATATATTGCAAGAATGCGTCTAAAACTACCACTCGTTAGTTACAGCTACCTAAAGACTAAAATCTAAAAATTTTGTATAATAGAATGATTATAGAATAAGTGGAAATTGCGGTCCCTGAGCCTGTCGAAGGGACTCTGTAAAATTCACGCATAGGAAAAAAGAAATGGAAGAATTCAAAACTACCGAGGGTGGCTCACTCATAAAGATTCCGATTGAAGACGAAGTTAAACAGGCCTATATTGACTACTCTATGTCTGTAATTGTACAGCGTGCACTGCCAGATGTCCGCGACGGTCTTAAGCCGGTACATCGCCGCATTATGTATGCTATGGACACCCTTCATCTTGCAAGTGGCGGAAAGACTAAAAAATGTGCTACTATCGTCGGTGAAGTTTTGGGACACTACCATCCACATGGTGACGCTTCTGTTTACGATGCTTTGGTTCGTCTTGGTCAGGATTTTGCCCAGCGCTATACAACAGTAACTCCACAGGGAAACTTTGGTACAATTGCTGGTGACCCTCCTGCTGCTTACCGATACACCGAAGCAAAGATGTCAAAAATCACCGAAGAGATGACAAGCGACATCAACAAAAATACTGTAGACATGGTCCGCAACTTTGATGATACCTGCGACGAGCCTGCAGTTCTTCCTTCTAAATTTCCATTCCTGCTTTGTAACGGTACAACTGGTATTGCCGTTGGTATGGCAACAAATATGCCTACCCACAACCTGCGTGAAGTTGCTGATGCAATCTGTGCATACATTGATAATAAAGATATTAGCATCGAAGAATTGATGCACTATATTAAAGGTCCGGACTTCCCTACTGGCGGTATTATTTATGGTACAAGCGGAATCAAAAAAGCTTATACTACCGGACGCGGAAAAATTGTTATTCGTTCTAAATTTACAATCGAAACAGACAAGCACGGTCGTGAATCAATTGTATTTACAGAAGTTCCTTATGGCGTAAATACAACAAATATTATTCGTCGTATAAAGGAGCTTGTTCGCGACAAACAGATTGATGGTGTTACAAATGCAAACGACGAATCTTCTGATCGTTCGGGAATGCGTCTTGTTGTAGATTTGAAAAAAGGTGCAATTACAAAAATTGTTTTGAATCAGCTTTTTGCCAAGACAGATTTACAGTCTAATTTTGGTGTAATAAATCTTGCGCTTGTTCCTCAGGTAAAAGAAGGTGCTCCTCGTTATGATGAACCTGGAATGCTTACTCTTGCACCAACCTATCTTAAGCCGGAAGTTCTTACGCTCAAGCAGCTTATTCAACACTTTGTAAATCATCGTGACGAAGTTATTACACGCCGAACAATTTATGATTTAAAAGTTGCAAAGCATCGTATGCATATTTTGGAAGCCCTTATAACAGCAATCAACAATATTGATGAAGTTATTGCAATCATCAAGGGAAGTGAAAATACAGAAGATGCAAAGCTCAAGCTTGAAAAGCGCTTTAACTTTGATGACGAGCAGGCTCAGGCAATTGTTGATATGCAGCTCAAGCGCCTTACTCACCTGCTTATTGAAGATCTTCAGAATGAAATTAAAGAGCTTCAGTCTTTGATTGATTATCTGGAAGGTTTGTTAGCCGACCATAACAAGATTCTTAATTTGATTAAAGATGAAACAAAAAACCTTGCAGAAAAATATGGTGATGATCGCCGTACAGAAATTGTTGCAAACGAAGTAGAACAGATTAATGTTGAAGACATGATTAAAGATGAAGACATGGTTGTAATGATTTCGCGAATGGGTTACATCAAACGTGTTTCTGTCTCTAAGTATAAGAAACAGGGTAGGGGTGGAACTGGTAGCAACGGAACCAGCCTTATCGAAGATGATTACATTAACCAGATTTTCATTGGTTCGACAAAAGAACACTTGTTATTCATAACTAACATTGGTAAAGCTTATTGGATAAAAATACATGAAATTCCAGAAAGCGAAAAAGCCAGCCGTGGTGCTCATATCAAAGGCTTGCTTCAGGTTGGACCCGATGAAGAAATTACAACAATTGTTTCGCTCAAAGAATTCTCTGATGATATGTATCTGTTCATGACTACCGCAAATGGTATTGTAAAGAAGGTGCGATCTACAGAATTCCAGAATGCAAAGACACGCGGAATTATTGGTATTAAGCTTAATGACAACGATAAACTCATAAGTGCAATTCAGACAACTGGCGATGCCGATATCATGCTTGTATCTAGAAGAGGAAAGGCTCTTAGATTTAAGGAAGAGTCTGTTCGTCTTATGGGACGTGCAAGCTGCGGTATAAAGGGAATGAAGCTCAGCGAAGGCGACGAGATTGCTTCTGCTGTTAAAGTTGAATCTGATTCTAATATGATTCTTATTACAGAGAAGGGTGTTGGAAAACGTATTTCTTTCGATCTTTATTCTGTACATGGTCGTGGTACTGGTGGCCAGAGAATCTTTGGAAATACAGAAGCAAAGGGTGAAATTATTGGCGCTCTGAATGTTAAAGATTCTGACGAAGTTGTTTGTATGACAAGCCAGGGCAAGACCTTGCGCTTTAAAGCTACAGACATAAAAGAGCAGGGTGCCGGAGCCTCTGGTGTAAATGTTGTTCGTGTTACTGAGCCTGATTATATTGTTGGTATAGATAAGGTTCAGGAAAAAGAGGATGATGAGTAAGGCCGCTGGCGGCCGGTGATAGATAGCAAACCGTTAAAAAAATTGCGAAAGCAATTTTTAGGTTTACTACTTTGAAATATAAGAAATAATGTAAAAGGCTGTTTGAAGAGAAATCTTTGAACAGCCTTTTTTATTATTCGGGGCTCTTGACACTTTCTTTGCAACGCCGTTCTCTATGTCGAAAGGTAATAATAATAAACTAACTATCGTTTGTTAAAAAACTAACGACTGTTAGTTAGAAATATTTTAAATTTATTGTTGACAAAATAAAAAATATGAACAATAATTAGGTATAAGAAAAGGGGAACTATTACAAAATAGTTTAGGGGTTCTAAATCATCATTAGGCAAGAAGACCAGTCGAATTAGTTCGGCTGGTCTTTTTTGTTTAAATTTGAAAGCCAATAAGTTATACACATTTTATACACATTGTGGATAAGTCTGTTTCACGTGAAACTAAAATAATTAAATCATTTAAACAAAATTTCAGAAAGTTTAGGGTGGGTTTAGGTTGATTAAAAAGTATTTGTTTTTTTTGTTTTTCTTTATGAAAGAATTAAAGAGAAAAGGTTGATACAGTTTACATTTTTAGATTTGAAATTGTTGAAAGGTTATGTGTAGTTTCTGTTTCACGTGAAACAGGTTTTTGATATTTTGAGATATTTTGTTGCTGTGTTGATTTTAGATTTTGACAAGCTGCAATTTGTTGAATTTTTGTTTCACGTGAAACGAATGATTGTTATTCTAATATCCAGGCAGAAATGTTTATGTTTTTAATAATATCTTTGTGAGTATAATAATATGTGTCGTTCAAATGTTTCATGTGAAACATTTTCAAGAATTTTAAAATTATATACAGATTTGAAATTATCATTGTTGTTTTTTTAATTAGATTAAAGATATCCACATTATTCACCGAGTTATCCACAATTAAGAAATGTACGAACGGTTGTTAGTTTTAAAAATAACGAACGGTCGTAAATTCATTAATTTTAGAAGGTTGTGGGTATTTCGCTTTATACGAAAAGGGGGTGTATGCGAATGTGTGCTTCCTGATGTCTTGCATCGAAAAAAGTTAAGGGTTTTGTTGTTGATTTTTAACTATGTAAAAGGTAAAGTACTTTTGAGGGTAAATATGGAAAATATAGAAATTCGTTCTGTAAAACCAAAAGATGCAAAAGAGCTTCTCAAAATATATTCTTATTATGTGGAAAACACGGCAATCAGCTTTGAATATGTAACTCCTTCTGTAAAAGAATTCAAAAAGCGTATAAAAACAATTAAAAAGCGTTTTCCTTATATCTGCCTGGTAAAAGCTGGTCAAATTAAAGGTTATGCCTATGCAAATACTTTTCACGCGCGAAAAGCCTATGACTGGTCGGTTGAATTGTCTGTTTATGTAGAAAAAGATTCCAGAAAGTGTGGTTATGGACGAATGTTATATGAAGAGTTGGAAAATCAACTTAAAAAGGGTGGTTTTAAGAATTTATATGCCTGTATAGCAACACCGCGTCAGGAAGATAAATTTCTTGATTTTTCAAGCCATAAATTTCATGAAAAGATGGGTTTTGTAAAAGTAGGGGAGTTTCACGGTTGTGCTATAAAGTTTGATAAGATTTATGATATGACTTATATGGAAAAGGTGTTATCTTAATTCTTTAGAATCTGAGCCAACTATGTGCTGGGAAAGACTGTTGTTGAGTTTTAATACTTTTTCGTAATCTTCTTTTACTTGTTCTATAAAAATATAGTCAGGATGCTTGTTTATGATGTAATTAAAGCATTTTGATGCGTTATACAGGTGCTGCATGGCTTCCAGAAGATTTGAATTGTCGTTAGGGTTATAACCTGTATTTTTAGTATAAGAATCTTCAAAATTTCCGTATGTCATGACGATTCTGCCGGTATCATATTCAGTTACGCCCATATGCATTATATATTCAAGATAATCTGTGTATTCTTTTACACGTCCGTAGTAATCTGTGAATGAATATACTTTTTTGGCTACAGGTTGCTCGGTTTTGAATTTGTTTTCATCTATCTGGACTTCTTTTACGTTTGTTTTGCCCTGAGAATATGTTTTGTTGATAATAATCATATATTCGTTGTATTTCTGCTTTAATTCTGCAGGAGCTTTGTCCGGATGGTATTTTTTTACAAGATTTACATATTCTTTTTTGATTTCTGATAAATTGCCGGCATTTTTAATTATCTGGAGAAAGTTGGTTAGGTCGGATTTGAATTGGGTGGTTTGGTCCATAATTAAAAGGTTGTCATTGCGAGCGAAGCGAAGCAATCCACATATAAGATGCAATTTATTTAACTGGATTGCCGCGCTTCGCTCGCAATGACGGGGCTGGTTTTTTAGAAGCACCTCATAAGATCTTCAATTGTTTCTCTACGGCGGATTTGCTTGATTTTTCCGTCAGAACAAACAAGAATTTCTGCTGGGCGAGGGCGTGAGTTATAACTGCTGCACATTGAAAAGCCATAAGCACCGGCATCCAGAATACATGCTAAATCTCCGTGCTTTGCAGGTGGTAAAACTCTATCTTTTGCAAGAATATCTCCTGATTCACAGATATTTCCTGTTACTGTTTGTTCAAACATGTCTGAACCGCTGTGTGGAATAACTTTTCCGTCACGGATGATTTCTATATCGTGCCAGCTGTCGTACATGCTTGGACGAACTAAAACGTTCATTCCAACATCAGTTCCTACAAAAGTCTTTCCGTTGTTGTGTTTTACTGCATGTACGCGTCCTAAAAGAACGCTTCCTTCTGCAACACAGAAACGGCCAGGTTCTGACTTAAATAATGGAACTTTGTTTGGAATTCCGCTTTTTGTAGGTAATTTTGTATATGTTTCAACAAAATCTGTCAAAATTGGTTCAAGACGCTTTTTGAAGTCTTCCATTGGGAAATCTTTTTCATCATCAAGCTTGTGGTATGGAATTCCGTAGCCACCGCCAAAATCAATGAATTCAAGGTTTTCAAACTGATCTGCAATGCGCAAAAGGTTTGTAACTGCATCAAGGTATGGCTGTGGGTCCATAAAGAGCGAACCGATGTGCTGGTTGATTCCGGCAATCTTTAATTCGTATTTCTGGGCAATTTCAAAGATTTTTGGAATAAATTCTTCTGAAATACCAAACTTTGTCTTTTTTCCGCCTGTTACTACTTTTTCGTGATGTCCGGCGCCAACTCCAGGGTTAATACGAACAGCAACTTTACGGTTTTCTGGAGCAACATTTAAATCGCAGAATACCTGGCCGATTAATTCAAGCTGTTCAAGGCTGTCTAAGCTGGTAATTACCTTATTGTCAATGGCAAACTTAAATTCTTCTGGTGCAACATTGTTTGGTACAAAAAATATGCGTTCTGCAGGGAAACCTGCCTTAAAAAGCATCTGCATCTCTCCAACACTCATTGCATCGCAGTTTATGCCTTCTTCAAGGGCAATTTTGAGGATATGAATATTTGTATTTGCTTTTACAGAGTAATTTGCAGTATATGGGTACTTTGTAATTACCTGTGATACTGAATGCATACGATTGCGAAGAATATCTTCGTTATATACATAAAGTGGTGTTCCGTAATTCATTACGATTTCTTCGGGGTTGTTTCCCTTAAAAAAATCGACAGTGTTTATAAATGATTCCATGTAAGTTCTCCTTGATAAACTATCTTTGTGGGGCCCTTCGAGAGCCTCAGGAACCCCGGTTGTAGCCAGGGACCCCAGACAATGACACGCGGGGGCGTTACGGGGGTGTCCCCCGTTAGAGGGGGTAGGACGCAACGAAGTGCGGCCGAGGGGCAGGCGCCCCTCCCTGCTAATAGCTAAAAGCTAACAGCTAATCGCTTAATTAAAGCATATGTGCCCTGATTTCATCTCCACTCAGTGGGCTCAAATAGGCCGGTGCAATATCAAATACTGTTTTGCAGCCGATTGCGCCTTCTTTATTCAAACGATAAATTGCGCGGGCATAGGCAATAAGTACGCTTGAAGTAAATGCTGGGTTTGAATCGAGCTTAAGGCTATATTCGATGATATTATTGTATTCGTCGTTCCAACCTGTCTTGCCTGAACGGAAAACAAAGCCTCCGTGTGGGATTTCTGCATGATCGCGCTTTAGTTCTTCTTCTGTGATAAAGTGAACTGTTGTATCGTAATCTGCAAAATAGTTTGGCATTTCTTTGATTTCTTTTTCGATACGGGCTTTATCTGCTCCTTCTTCTGCTACAACAAAGCATTCGCGTGTGTGCTTCTGGCGTGTTGTAAGTTCCGGATTTTTTCCTGCACGAACGGCTTCCAAAGCTGCTGGAACCGGAATAGTATACTGCTTTCCGTCCTTTACACCTTCTATGCGGCGGATTGCATCTGAATGGCCCTGGCTTACACCTTTTCCCCAGAATGTATAATCTGCACCACCAGGAAGAAGGCTGTTTCCGTAAAGACGCATAAGAGAGAAGAGACCTGGGTCCCAACCGCAGGAAATAAGTGCTGTGTGTCCGTTGTCTTTTGCTGACTTATCTACATTTGCAAAGTGCTGTGGGATTTTGGCATGTGTATCAAAGCTGTCTACTACGTTGAAATATTTTGCATATTCTGGTGTCTGTTCAGGCAGGTCTGTTGCACTACCACCGCACAAAATCAGAACGTCGATTTCGTCTTTGTGCGCAAGAATATCCTTTACATTATAAACAGGAACTCCTGTTGTAAGAACTTTTACTGTAGACGGATCGCGTCTTGTAAATACTGCTGTAAGCTGGGCATCTGGGTTATGCTTGATTGCGCATTCAATTCCCTTGCCTAAGTTTCCGTAACCTAAAATTGCTATTTTCATATATACTCCTTTAAGGGGCCCTGAACTGCGGTTGCTGAGCTTGTCGAAGCACAGGGACCCCGCTATTTAACTAACGAGCGTTAGTTTTATTCCTGACTTAAAAGAACGATTTTATTTTTAAGAGCTTCCTTCATAACAGTTACCAGATTTTTCTGTCCCGAATAGAGGCAGGAATCGGTGTCGTTGCCGGTGAGCTCGCCTGTGAGTACATAAGATGAATCTATGATAACTCTCAGCTGTCCTGCTTCTGGATCTGTATGATAAACGATTGCTCCAGGGATTGAATAATTGCTGTCTGTAAGGATAACAATTTTTCTACCATTTTTTGCAAGCGCTTCGATTTCCTGTGCATATTCTCTAAGGATGTTTGAAGATGCAGAAAGATAAAGACGGATTCGTGTTTCCTTGAGCATTTCGTGAAGCTTGTTCTGAATATTGCGGGTGCCTACAATCGTAATGTAGCCGTCTGTTTCGATTTGCTGCTGTGGGGCATGCTCCTGAATATAGACAGCTTTTTCCTGAAGTTCTGTAAGAACATTGTGGGTAAATGTGTCTGCGTTTACAGGATGATATTTTGTAGAATCGCCTTCTATAAGGTAAGAGGCGCCTTTGTCTACAAGATTTGAAAGAGCGGCATAAGCATTTGATCGTGAAATACCTGTTTCTTTTGAAACCTCGTAACCTGTCATATCACCGTGAGAAAGCAAGGTTGTATAAATAATTGCTTCCTGGCGTGTTAGTCCAAATGAAATAAGGTTGTCAATAAATTGGAGATTTTTCATGAGAGCTCCTTTTTTTGTGATTTAGTAGTATTGTTTGGTACTACTTACAACGGTTAATATACAGAATTTATTTTTATTTGTCAAATTTATTTAAACCTTTTAAAGTAAAAAATGAATTCGACTTTTTTAAAATAGGGTTTATAATTAGTTATCCGAAATTTCCGAGAGAGAAATCATTGATTTTCAGAGTAGAGGATACATTATGAAAAAGAAAAAAGAAAAAGGAATTCCTAAACTTAGGGACAAAAGACTTGTTCTGGAAATGGGTACAATTATTTTCAGTCTGTTTTTCATTTTCATGGGAACGATGATTATTATTCCTTCGTTAATTATTCAGTCTCAGACAAAAAATTCTTATTATGAAATGGCTCAGGAAATTGTTGTTGGTCGTTCGGATGAACTAACAAAATGGATAAATATTTATGTCAATGATTTAAAGATTTTTACGGATTGTGATGTTGCACGTTCTGGAGATGTTGAAGCTTATGTTGAATGGCTGCGTAATCATTCTAATCTTATAAATGAAGATTATGATGATTTGTTCTTTTGTGATAGAGACGCCATTCCGTATAGAATTGATGGCAGCGTAGGTGAAGAAGGCGAATACCGCAGCAAAGATTATCATCATGCAATTATTTTTGACGATGAAGATTTTTATATTGCTAGAGTTGAAACTTCTGCCAAGACAGGAAAATATGTAATTCCTGTTGCTCGTGCTGTAAAGGATGAAAACGATTTTATTTTTGGTTATATCACTGGTCTTCTTGATATGGATCAGATTGCCGAAGAAGTTTCTTCGTACAAGGTTGGAACCGAAGGTTATTTCTTTTTGACAGATCGTTCAAATACAATTATTGCGCACAACAATCCTGATATGATTTCGCAGGATATTAGTGTTTATCATGATATTGCAATTACAGCAAAGCTTGCCAAAGAAAATGATGCTGAATCTTTGTTTGTGGAAAGCGATGTAGATGGTGTTGAATGTGTTACGTTTGTTGCGCCGATTCATTCGCTTAATTGTACTATTGGTTATACAGTTCCTGTGTCAGAGGTTTTTGTTGCGACAAAAAGGTTCCAGCTTGTTATCCTGCTGATGGGAATTTCAATTACTCTTGTTATTTCTCTTGTAATTCTTTTTGCTCTTAGAAGCGTTGTTGGTCGTGTTAAAAAAGTTGGCGGTTTGATTGATGAGCTTAGTACTGGTGAGGCTGACCTAACTGTTCAGTTGCAGTTAAATCGTAATGATGAAATTGGAAAGCTTGTTGCTTCTGTAAATAAATTCCTTTCAAAGTTCCATTCGATTATGCGGAACATTAAAGTTTCTGAAGAAAATCTTACCGAAGCTGGTGACATTCTTTTGAATGAAATTGAAACAACAACATCGACAATTAGTCAAATGGCAAATAATATTGGACTTGTTCATAATCAGGTTCAGAATCAGTCTTCAAGTATTAACAGTTCGGCTACGGCAATGACACAGATTTCTAAGAATATTGAATCGCTTGATGGAATGATTCAAGGACAGTCATCTTCGGTTGTTGAAGCTTCTGCTTCTGTTGAAGAAATGATTGGAAATATTAATTCGGTTGATAAATCGGTTATTAAAATGGTCGAAGAATTTTCTGTTCTTGAACAGGATACTAAAAATGGAATTGAACAGAATAGTTCTGTGAATGAGCTTATTCAAAAAATTTCTGAGCAGTCTGTTGCAATGATGGATGCAAATGAAACAATTCAAAGTATTGCTGAACAGACAAACCTTCTTGCTATGAACGCTGCAATTGAAGCGGCACATGCTGGCGAAGCAGGAAAAGGCTTTTCTGTTGTTGCTGATGAAATTCGAAAGCTTGCTGAAACTTCTGCAGAAGAATCAAATAAAATTGGCGAAGAGCTTACAAATATTCAGCAGGGAATTGAACGCGTTGTTCTTGCTTCTTCTGATTCTGAAAAATCTTTCCAGTCTGTTTCGCAGCGTATTACTCTTACAGCCGAGCTTGTTGCTCAGATTAAAAGCGCAATGGAAGAGCAGCAGTCTGGTTCACAGCAGATTCTTGAAGCCCTGCAGGCTATGAATGATAGTACTTCGGAAGTTCGTGGTGCCGGCGAAGAAATGTCTAAGGGTGGTGAAGGAATTATAAAAGATGTTTCAAATATTCAGGAAAGTATGAACAATATTGAAAAGGCTGTTTCTGAAATTAATGATGGAACAAATTATGTAAACGAAAGTACAAATAAACTTAGAACAATTTCTGCATCTTTGAATGTTGCCATTAAACGTATTAAAGATGACGTAGATTTGTTTAAGGTATAAAAAACATCAAAAGGAATTATTATGTCATTAAATTCTCCTTCTAAAATTACTGAAAAAGAAAAACGTTTTGATAGTTTTTCTGATGGGAAAATTTTTTTTGGTAAAAAATTTGGTCGACTTCCTGCAATGGGTTGGAACAGCTGGAATGCATTTGGCAGCGGAAATACTGAAGCGCTGACTCGTACAATGGCCGACTGTATTGTTGCACTTGGGCTTGATAAGCTTGGTTATAAATATATTGTGCTTGATGATGGTTGTTATAGAAGTGAGCGTGTTGATGGAAAACTTAGCAATGAGCCGATAAAATTTCCTGGTGGATTTAAAGTGTTGTCTGATTATGTTCATTCCAAGGGTTTGAAGTTTGGAATGTATAACGATATTGGAACAAACCTTTGTGCCGGGGCTGCTGTTGGAACCTGCGGTCATGAAGAGGATGATGCAGCTTCTTATATTGATTGGGGCGTTGATTTTCTTAAAATTGATAACTGTTATTATCTTTGGGATAACGCAACTTTTTCGAAGCCAGAAAATGCCAGATTTGTTTTTGCGCCAAAAATTAAAAGTGTGATAATTGATAGCAAAAAGTTTAACGCTGTTAGTGATGGTTGTTTGACAGGTGCAAGTGTAAGGGTTGATGATAATAAAGAATATGTTTTTGGGATTGGTACGTTAGACGGAACTAACACAGGAACTTCTCCTGTTGGTGTTCGCAGCGGTGAACTTGTTTTTGAAGTTGAGTCTGATTCCGAAAAGACTGTTGCTTTGCAGGTTGAATATGCCAGCAGTCGTGAAGTTGGAATTGGCGAATGGCTGCAGGTTGCCGTTGGAGAGGGAGGAACTGCAGAATTTTTTTATGATGATTTATTACCTTCGACAAAAGATAAAGATTCTTTTGTGATGAGCGAGCCGATAAATATTTGTTTGCGAACGGGTAAAAATAAAATAAGAATTATGAATCATCGCCGTCAGGAAAATACGCTTGATTCTTATGCTGCAATGTTAGAGGGACTTAACAAAGCAAAGCCTGGACACGAAGTTATATTGTCTATGTGTGAATGGGGAAAAACACATCCGCAGAATTGGGCATATAAAGTTGGAGATTCGTGGCGCATATTAAATGATATTACATTTCGTGTTGGCAGTGACGGGAACCCAGGTTTTGGTGCTTGGAAAGATCCTGGTACTCCAAGCATTACTTCGCAATATAATAAAGCTGTTGTTATGGATGAGTTTGCAGGTTTGGACAAAGGGTGGAATGATCCCGATATGCTTATGATTGGCATGAATGGCTTGTCTGCTGTTCAAAATAAAACTCATTTTACAATGTGGTGTATGATGAATTCTCCGCTTATGCTTGGCCTTGATTTGCGACGTGTTACTGTTGGTGATGAGCTTTATAAGATTATTGCGAATGAAAATTTAATTGCGTTAAATCAGGATGCTTTGGGCGTTCAGGCAAAAAGAGTTGCAACTACTTTTGATTGTGGAGACGTGGCTCCAGATAAAGCTTACATTGAAGATATAAATCGAATTGATGTTCTTGCTAAACCTTTGGCAGATGGTTGTATTGCAATTAGTTTTATAAATGTAAGCGAACAAAAGTGGACAGGAAACACAAGTGTTTCTGTTGTTCAAATTGAAAAAGTATTTGGAAAAAAGTTAGTTAATACTAACAAGTTTTCTGTAACAGATTTGTGGAGCGGAAAAGTTTGGCAGAATGATACGGGCATTTTTGAAGTGAAAGAAATTGAAGCCTGTGATAATTTGACGATAAAAATAAGCGTGGTTTGATAAGGCAGTCCTTCGACAGGCTCAGGAACCACATGAAGTTAAGAAATCCCAATTGATAAAATATGGGGTCCCTGAGCTTGTCGAAGGGCATAAAAATATGAATATTACAATATTAAAATTTATTGAACTTTTAAAAATTTCTTTTCCAGAAAAGTTTCCCGCGAACAATACTAATATTCTTAATTATGCACACACCCGCGGCTGGATAGAAGACCAGGACGAAAGATTTTGTAACAACGATTTAAATCGTCAGACCGCAGCTCGCATTATTCATCAGTTTATGAAAATTGAACTTGGAGTTCCTGACTTGCAGGATATTTCTGCTGCAAAGATTCTTGCCGATTTATATACCTGCCACACTTGTGTAAATCATATTGCTCAGGTTTATCTGCGGGGAATTATGGATACACAGTTTGTTGAAAGAGATGGTGTTGAGTATAAAATTTTTAATCATCTGGAATTTGTTTTAGAAGAAGAAGTTGCATGCATAGTTGAAAAAATTAAAGCAGGCGTTGCGGGCGGCGTTTGAGCCCGCTGGGTGGGGTAGGCGAAAAGCAAAAGGCTTTGAGCCGCAGGGCGGGGCTCCGCCCTCCTTGCTAATTTTTTATACCAGCGCATGCTTTTGCCATCGTTTACTTTTCCAGCGAATGAGCATTGCGATTCCGCGCGTTGTTTCGTCGGTGCCTATTCCAAGCCAGAAACCGACAAGACCTAGTCCGCATTTGATTCCAAGGATGTAGCTTCCCAAAACCATGATTCCCCACATTGAGGCGATTCCGTAGAGGACTGGGAATTTTACGTCGCCGGAACCTTTGAGTGCACCAACATAAATGAGATTTAGCGAACGGCCAAATTCTATGTAAGTTGAGAAAATTAAAAGTGTGCTTACAAAGCCATGAACTTCGTCAATTTTTGTGAAGATTCCAATGATTGGATGTTTGATTAAATTAACAATAAGGATCATCACCATAGAACAGGCGGTTGCAACAAGCTGATATTTGAAAATCTTTTTATAGGCAACATCGCTTTGTTTTGCCCCAACGTAATAGCCGGTTTTGATTTGTGATGCCTGACCGATTGCCATAGCCATGATGAAAACAAAACGAACAATTGTCATTGTGTAAACTTGGGCAGACATTGCGTTTGTTCCAAGCGTAGAAATCATTGCCATAATAACAATCTGGCTGATGTTGTAGGAAAGGCTTTCGCCAGCTGTTGGAACGCCCACAGAAAGAATGAGCTTGTAAACCTGTTTTGGAACTTTGAAAATTCCTTTAAGAGAAAAAGCTACGTCTTCTTTGCGTCGGATAAATATTGCAAGAAGAATGCATGAAACAATCATGGAAGCGCCACTGGCCCAGGCAACACCGGCAACTCCTAAAATTGGAAGTCCGAACCAGCCGTAAAGAGAAAGTGCGTTTCCTATTACATTTACGATGTTTCCGATTATTGAAACAATCATTGCTTCGCTTGTGTAGCCGTAGCTTCGAAGAATTGCACCTTGCAAAGAACTGAATGCGTTGAAGAAGCAGCAGATGCCGCCAAAGATTATAAAGTATTTAAGTGCGTATCCGCGAACAGAATCTTCGAGCTGATAACAATTAAGCAAAGGTTTAAAACCAATAAAGACAAGCAGCATAAGGAAAACAGAAAGTAGTGTTATCATGAGTGTACTTGCCTGGGCAATTTCGTTTAATTCTTTTTTTGATTTTTGAGCTCCGATATATTGAGCCAGGACAATTGAACAACCTGTACTGATAACTGCAAAAAGCAGATTTAAGAAAAAGATATATTGAGCTACAAGTCCAACCGCAGCAACAGCATCATTACTGTAAGAGCTGAGCATCATTGTATCTACAGACGAAACTAGAATGCGGAAGAACTGTTCCATTGCAATTGGAAACGTAAGCTTGAGCATTGGTAAAGCGCCGCGATTTTGTTTTTGAAGAGTATTGTTTGCCATAATTAAAGTTTAATGATATCAAAAAACAGGAAATTGACCAATTCTATAAAAAATTTGTAAAAATATGATTTTTAAGGTAAAATTAGTTAAACGATTAACCCTAACCCTTCGATTCGCGGTTCCTGAGCTTGTCGAAGGACAGGGACCCCTTGGAGATTTTTATGTCAATGAAAGAAATGCCGGAAATGACTGCGCTTGCTGATGGCTTGATGTGGTCACATACCTTTGAAAAATTTAAAGCTGCAGTTTATGTTCCTAAGAATGATTTGATGGACGATGTTCTTAACTATGGATTCATTGCTCCATATCTGCTTGTTTTTTCACCAGAGGATTTTACTGCGAATTATGATGGTGCTGTTGATTTTGCAAGAAAAAATAATTTTGAACAGATTGCAAAAAAATATGGCACAAGTGTTGTGTTCATTTATCCAACAAGTGCAAATGGCTGGAAAGATGCGGCACCTGATTTGTTTTCGGAAATTATTTCTAATTCCAAGATTCATGAATATTATGAAAATGGTGTTGTAAAAGCTTATAACCGTTTTACAAAAAAACTGGAAGCTTATTTTATTCGTGGTGCAATTTTTAGAACTAATTTGTATGGCTTTGGCGAGTCAGCTGATTATATTGCTCAAAACTGTATTAATCATTTTGAAGGTGATGGTCTTTGGGGAAGGGCAGATTGTGCGCCTGTTGCCTGTATTCTTACAGGGCTTTCTGTTTTGCCAAAAATTGATGCTGCCGATATTCCTGTTGTATCTTATGGAAACTCTGTAGAAGTAAATGAGTTATTTAAAACTAACTGCAAATATTTTCTTGAAAAACAAATTCCTGATATTTATGCAGATTTTGATGGATTTGTAAAACAATTCCGACGAATGCTTGGGGAGCTTGAAGTTGATCCTGATCTTGAAAAGGATGGTATGCAGATTGATCCAGCTGTTGTTTCTCTTAAAACTTCGCCGGATAACATGGGTGACGATAAGGGAACAGTTTCTCACAACGTTGGATATTTTGCATTCTACAACAAAGGGATTTTTGATAAAGGGCCTGTTCCTTTGTTGCTGGCTTTTCATGGTGGTGGAGATTCAAGTTTCTATATTTCATATATTTCGGACTGGGCTGGCATTGCACATCGTCATGACTTCCTTCTTGTTGCAGTTGAAAATCATTTGAACAGCACTGCGAGCGAAATGGTGGAACTTGTAGAACAGCTTAAGAAGGTTTACAAAATTGATTCGACACGAATTTATGCTTCTGGATTTTCTATGGGAGGAATAAAGACTTGGGATATAATTCAGGAGTATCCGGATTTGATTGCGGCTGCGGCTCCTATGGATGCAACGGTTGATATTGGTGAAAATGTATATTTTGGAAAAATAAACAAACCTGTAAATACAACAGTTAGCGTTCCGATTTTCTATGCAGCTGGAGAACAGACTCCTTTGGCCGAGCTTCCTTATCAGGAACAAAAATGTATAAACAGAATGGCTTATGCTCTTAAATTAAATGGAGCAGCAAGTGCCGATAAATACACAGTAAAGCTTGAAGAAAAAGACAGCTGGGAAAATAAGTTCTGGGGAATCAACGGCGATAAAACAAAGATGTTAGTTGATCCTAAGCGTAAGGGCAAACTAACTCTTCAGCTTTTTGGCCGTGAAGATGGAAAGTGCTATAACGTATTTGCCAGCATAGATAATCAGGGGCATGAGTGTCGCGAGCATACTTGTGAAAATGCCTGGCTTTTTATGAGTTGTTTTAGCCGCGATAAAGATGGAAAAATCTTTGGCGGAGAAATGGAGCAGATAGAAAAAGTTTTCCAGTAAAAGAATGCATTTAAACAAAAATAATTTTACAGCTTCCTTTTTCTGTAGAAATTATTTTGTTTAAGTTTTCATCGGGTCCCGCTTTTGGAAGAATGATTTTTCCGGAAGCGGGATTTTTTATTGATACAACCGGAGCGGTGAGCGTAGCTTTTACAGAAGACTTTTCAAAAGAAAGATCTGCTTCATCAAGACGGCAGTTTATTAGTCGCAGATTTTTACAGTAGCAGAAGGGTTGGGTTCCGCTGATTGTGCAATTTTCAAAAGTAAGATTTTGTGAATACCAGCCGATATATTCACCTTTGATTGTACAGTTTTTTATAGTTACATTTTTTGCGTGCCAGAAGGCATCTTTTGTATCTAAGTTAGAATTGGCTAACAAAGAATTTTTCATATATTGAAAAGAATATTTTCCCGAAAGTGCAAGGTTATCAACTAAAACCTTGTTAGTGTTCATTAAAAAGTATTCACTTGAGGCTGTCGAATTTTTAATGGTGAGGCCTTTAGAGGACCAGCCAAACTCCGGAGAAATAATATCTGTTTCGTTTATAAAAACATTAGAACATTCGCGTACAGCTTTTATACCATGCATAATTGAATGCTGAATAATAATATTTTTAGAGTACCAGATTGCAGCGCGGCAAGTGTCTGTCATTTCGCTGTCAACAATTGTTGTGTCGGTGTTATGCCAGAATGGATAACGAAGATTAAAATAACAATGGTCGGCAAGAATTTCGCGGCTTTCTTTAAAAGCACTTTCCCCATCTGCAGGCCCATCAAACCGGCAGTTTCTTGCAACCACATTTTGCGAATTATAAAAAGCTCGTTCTTCGTCAAATTCCTGATTTTCAATATCCATAATTTAAATATACTAAAATTTAGAACAAAATTATGTAAAAAAAATCTTAAAAAATATAAAGAATATTTATAATGTGATATAATTTTATTATGGCTCGTAATTCAGGACATGCAGATCTTCCTCTTCACACCGGAACAGTTCCCCGCTGGCTTGCAGACCGAATGATGGTTTTGGGAACGCTTATAACAGAATCGCTTGTGGAAAATTTTGGTCCTGATGAAGTTCTTGTACGGCTTAGCGACCCGTTATGGTTTCAATCTTTTGGTGCTGTTATGGGCATGGACTGGCACAGCTCGGGAATTACTACAAGCGTTATGTATGCACTTAAGCGTGGACTTAATCCTCGGGCAAAGGAGCTTGGTATTTATGTTTGCGGAGGCCGTGGAAAATATTCGCGCCTGACTCCAGACGAGCTGCTTCAGATTGCAGGGCAGGAAGGTCTTAATGGGGATGAGCTTGTTCGAGACAGTAAGCTTGTTGCAAAGGTAGATAACAACGCCGTGCAGGATGGATTCCAGCTTTATCAGCATAATTTTATTTTAACGAAAAACGGACAGTGGGCTGTTGTCCAGCAGGGAATGAATACTGTAGAAAAAAAGGCACGACGTTATCACTGGTGTTCGTCGGATTTGCGTTCGTTTGTGGAGGAGCCGCACACTGCAGTTGTTGGTGAAAACCACGGAAAGATTTTGAACCTCACCGACAAACAGGCAGATAAAGCCCGCAATTCAATTCTGGAAATGTCGCACGAAAATCCAGAGCGAATGATTAAAGAAATTGAAAAGATTGGGAAACCGGCAAGTGAGATGATTTTGATGCAAAATGGTGGGGTGGCCCTTCGACAGGCTCAGGGACCACAGAAGCATATACAAGGGTCTCTCTTTTCCGAGTTAGAAGAGACTAACACAATAGACCAGATTAAAACCACAGGTCGCTCAATCATCATGCCTGCCCATCACGACGTACAGGCACAGGATATAGATCTTAAGCGTTTAGGCGGTGTGTTAGCCACAGCTTACGAAAGTCAGCCACAGGATTTTGAAAGTCTGCTTCTTACACCGGGACTTGGACCGCGCACCCTGCAATCTCTTGCACTTGTGAGTGAAGTGATTTATGGAACGCCAAGTCGTTTTACAGATCCTGCAAGGTTCAGTTTTGCGCATGGTGGGAAGGATGGACACCCATTCCCAGTTCCTCTTAAGATTTATGATGAATCAATTCGTGTGCTCCGCGACAGTATAGAAAAATCAAAGCTGGGATATAAAGATAAATCTGATTGTATACGGCGCCTTCACGAAACAGCATTGAACATAGAAAAGAATTGCGCTCCACAGGTAGATTTTGACGCTGCCATAAAATTTGAGCGTGAACATAGTAAAGAATGGGATGGTAAAACTATATGACAAAAGAAGAAGAAAACAATACAAACTGGAGTCAGTCTGTTGCAGGAGTCTGCATTAAAGATGGCTGTGTATTGCTTGCAAGGCATACCTATGGAAACGGAAAAGGTATGCTTATTATTCCGGGAGGTTACGTTCAGTTTGGAGAGATTCCACAGGAAACTCTGACTCGTGAATATCTGGAAAAAACTGGAGTTACAGTAAAAGCCGGAAAACTTTTGGGAATACGTTTTAGCGACAAGGACTGGTACGCAGTTTTTGCCGCAGAATATATAAATGGTGAACCCCGTTCTGACGGCGATGAAAACAGCGAAGTAATCTGGATGCCAATAGAAGAGGCACTCAAGGATCAGACTGTCCCTGCCCTTACAAAGACGATGATAGAAAAAGCTGTGAATGGAAATGGTTTTGAATTGACTCCATACGAAACTAAAACTCCGGGAAGACATCTTTTTACTTTGAAATAACAATGAACTCTAAAATTGCTGAATACCCAATAACATCTTTTCTCGATGAAATTTGTAATACGTTAAAAAAATCTCCATCACGATATTTAATTTTGACTGCAGAAACTGCTGCCGGTAAATCAACTGTACTGCCGCTGGTGCTTCTGGAAAAGTTCCAGGGAAAAATGATAATGACAGAGCCTCGTCGAATTGCGGTTCTTGGAGTTGCAAATCGTGTTGGTGAATTATGGGAAACTGCTTGCGACGGAAAACCTGATGAAGTTGGATACAAGATTCATCTTGAAAATAGAATTACAAAAAACACCAGGCTTGAAGTTGTAACAGAAGCAATTCTGGTCAGGCAGCTTCAGAATGATCCTGCACTTGAGTCATACAATGTCGTTGTGCTTGATGAATTTCACGAACGTTCTGTGAACACAGATCTTGCACTTGCTTTTTTAAAAGAAGCCATGCAGCTGCGTGATGATTTATTTGTAATCATTATGTCTGCAACGATTGATACGAACAGGCTGCAAAAATATTTGGGCAATGATACCCCTGTGATGAAGATTCCTGGAAGGCAGTTTCCGGTGAAGGTTTTATATGAGCCTGGGAAGAGTGTTTGTGGCATAGTAGAAAAAATTCTTGAGGGGTCCTTCGACAGGCTCAGGAACCCCACATTTCAAAACAACATCCTCGTATTTCTTCCAGGCATTTCTGACATCCGCAAAGCACAGGACGAGCTTTTATCAACTGGGCTTTTTGATGATGACTCTGAAAACGAACTTTGCATTCTTCATTCAAGCATAACGCTGCAGGAGCAAAAACGAATAATTACACCGCCACTCGAGGGCGAAAAAACAAAACGGCGCGTAATTCTTTCTTCGGCTATTGCAGAAACTTCGCTTACTGTACCGGGTGTTACAACAGTAATAGATTCAGGCCTTTCCCGTGTAAACCGAATGGATTTGAATACCGGCATGGAAAAGCTTACAACACAAACCGAAAGTGAATTTTCTGCCGAACAGCGAAAGGGTCGTGCAGGACGTCTTTGCGAAGGAACATGTATAAGACTTTGGAATCAGCATGATGCACGTATAAAGGATTTTCCGCCGGAGATTTTAAGGGCAGATCTTGTTCCGCTTGTTCTGGAATGTAGCGAACGAGGTGTTTTTTCTGTAGATGGAATTGACTGGCTAGAAGCTCCTTCAAAGGCTGCTTGGGATGAAAGCAAGGCTCTTTTGATAGAACTTGGATTGATTAATCCGGATGGCAGAATTAATCAGAAAGGAAAGGCGGCTTTAACATTAGGACTTCATCCGCGTCTGGCAGGAATAGCACTTGCGGCATTTATTAAGGAAAAAGGAGAACTTAGCAAAGAAGGCCATGACCTGCTTATAAATTTTGGCACCTACGCACATTCTCCATCAGATATACAAAAACGCTTTATCAGTGACCTTGAACGGCGTTTAAAGGCTTGCACCTACAAAAATGATTTTGACAACAAAACCGATTTTCTTATTTTATGTGGATATCCCGATAGACTTGCAAAAAGAACAAGCGAACCTGGTAAAGATCCGGCCGAATATCAGTTTGCAGGCGGCAGACAGGCAAAAATGTATATAAGTGATAGTGATAGAGAGCGTGGTAACAAAAAGAACTACGCAAAAATTACCCACGCGCCACAATGGATTGTCGCTCCAGAAGTTATGGCCGGGCAAAAAGAAGCTGTAATTTTTGATTTTGTTGAACTTCCAGAGCTTCAAATTACAGATTATCTTGGAAAACACTGTACAATAAAAAAAGTCTGCACTTTTGAAAATGGAAATCTTCAAAAGCTGGAACAACAATGTTTTGGAAAGCTTGTTTTGTCTTCTAAAAAGCTGGCTGCTTCTGATGAAGATTACGCTCAAGCCTGGCTCGCCCAAATATCAGAAAAAGGAATTGACTGTCTTCCAACAAACGGAAAAATAGAAAGTCTTCTGCTTAGAACAGAATTTGTGGAACAGCAAAACTCAATAAACAATAAGAGCTCTTTAAAAGAACGCCTGCGTACTACAGCAACAGAATGGCTTCTTCCATTTATGGCAGGAAAAACTCAACTTACTGCTTCAACAGTTTATGACGCCCTTTACTGGTTCCTCAACGGCATAGAAATAGACCGCCTGGCTCCAGAAACAATTACACTTGAAAACGGTCGCCGCGTTAAAGTAAAATACGAAAAGCTGGCAGAAATCAGACCGGTAGTAGAAATTATAATTCAAAGAATTTTCGGTTGTTTTAGGACACCAGAAATCTGCGGAAAAAAAGTTTTATTAAGACTTCTTTCTCCGGCAAGCAGACCTCTTCAGGTAACAGAAGATCTGGAACATTTCTGGACTGGCGCGTGGCCCGAGATCTGCAAAGAAATGAAAGGTCGGTATCCAAAGCACAACTGGGATTATCGCATTATAGAAAAAGAGGATTAAAATGAACACATTACTTATCATTTTTGGACTTATAAGTATTGGCTACGACGCAACTCTCATTCTCTTAAACCCAGGCACGTTCTGGGACAACGTTTTTTCCTTCTCACATATCTGGCTGGTACTTGGTGCATATCTAATTTTTGTTGCAATTTACCGCATTAAAACAAAGCATTCATTCTGGAGCATCTGGAAGAAATGGATTAAACTAACAGTCGTTAGTTTGGGCGCGATTGCAGCAATCATCTCAATAATAAATCTAACCCTAATTCTAAATCCTGCAGTGGTTGGGACAGATGAAAAAGCAGAGCATGTAATTCTTCTTGGGGGAGGAATTAGCAAAGATGGAGTGCTTCCAAAATCTGTAATATCACGTGTAGAAAAAGCCGCAGAATATTTGAATAAAAATCCCGAATCAATTTGCGTAGTAACAGGTGGCACCCTGGATTGGCTTCCTTATGCAGAAGCGCCAGAGCTTAAAAGACAGCTTATTGCCAGAGGAATTTCCGCAGACCGAATCCTTGTAGAAGATCAGGCATTAGATACAATTCAAAATTTTCAATTAAGTTGTAAAATGCTGGCCGAATTCAAAAACGTAACGGTACAGGAAATTTTAGATACACCAACCGCTGTTGTAACAAGCCGCTTTCATTTAAGACGCAGTGAACGTCTTGCAAGAAGAATGGGCTTTACAAATATAAAAGGAATTCCAGCCAAGTGTCCGCCTGTTTATATTATTCATAGTTACGTGCGTGAAATATGTGCTTATGTAAAATTGAATCTTAGGATTTTGCTGACGGGAGAACCAAAAAAAATTCAGAGTTCTCTTTTATAATATCAGGATTCGAATCTGCATATTCCAGAATCTTTTTTCTAAGACCAGAATCCAAAAGCGATATGATTTTTTCCCGCGCCACTTTATTTATAGCGGGGCAGGTAGGAGTAAGTGCAACAGAAATATTATTGTCATCAACACGAACAGCACGGAATGGCCAGATGCTGCAATCAAAAGGTTTTAGTTCAGGCGGAAGAAGGCAGCCATTTGATGTATCAAGAAATGGACATTGAGCTTCTTCATCCGGATTGTTAGTTTTATATAACATTAAAAGGTCTATCGTCATGCTTGATTTTCCTACAGCACGAAAACGCGCATTGGGAAAAAGCTTTTGCAATTGCTCAGCAACTTCTTTTGAAAAAACAGGAGTTTCCCAAAGACTTTGACGACGAAAGCTGCAGCAGAATTTACACGAAGCACAATCGCTTTTTTTCAATATTGATGATAACAAAATAATTACTCCTCAAGACCAAAAAATTTTTCAAGCACAATGGTCGGTTTGTAAGACAGCTTTGCTTTTCGAAGACCTTCAACTCCCATATCTTCTTCACGGTTCAAATAAAGATATTTTCCACACTGTTTTGCAAATTGCTGATTAATAACCGCGTACACACCATCCTTTTCAAATTCTTCAATTGCTTTTTCATAAATTACATCAAGGACAGAATCCGAAATTGGAGAAGCAAGTGTCATGGCAGCAGGTTTACCACCCACATAAAGAACCCCACCCGTCATTCTAAGGACTTCAGCGTTTTCCAGGGCAAGCGCAACACTTTGTAATTCCAGCCCAAGAACAGGTTTTTCATCTCCGCTTTTTTCATCATACCATTTTTGGGCAATGGATAAAATATCTTTTGAAATATCGTTTTGCGGAAAAGTTTTGAATTCCCAGTCTGTTCCATAAATTCTATTAAAGCGCGAAACATGATTTCTTTTTTTCTGATAAAGCGAGCCGGGAAGTTCAGAAAGATTTTTTTGAAGATAAACATAATCGCAGTCGTCACGATTTGTCTTCCAGGAAATTTGTTTTTTAAAATATTTTGAAAGACAGGAATCAAGCAACTCCTTTTGTTCTCGTGTAATCAGACAAAAAGCAAGCTGTCTTTTCTGCACCTTTGCATCTTCTAAAATATATTCAAGCGCCGATTTTAACCATTCTGTATTTGAAGATGCTTCATTTTCATGGGCCAAAGTATTTTTCAAAGGAATAGGAAATCCGTAACCGCAACGGTTTTCATCTCCGTAATAGTAGCGAAACAAAATATTATTGTGGATTTTAAGCCAAGTGTTGTATTTTTCCTGAAGCAAAAAAAGATTAGCAATACAGGTGTCACTTCCATACAGGCCCTGAGTATCAAGATTATTTTCTAGATACTCAAAATCTTGCAAATTCATATATTATAAATTTATAAAAACCAGATTTGTAATACAAGTAAAAAAATCTATATTTATGTTATGTTTCTATGGATTACAGGATTATTTTCCCAACTCAATAGAACGATTGCAAGCTGCTGTAATTGCTTCAATCACAGCGTTACGAAAGCCATTTCTTTCAAGGGCAGCAACACCTTCGATTGTTGTACCAGCCGGAGAACAAACCATATCTTTAAGCTCTGCAGGAATTTTTCCACTTTCCAAAACCATTCCGGCAGAACCGTAAACAGTTTGAGCAGCATAAGTATAAGCCTGTGCACGAGGCATTCCACAACGAACAGCGGCATCTGCCAAAGCTTCAATAAACATAAATACAAAAGCCGGGCCAGATCCACTCACTGCAGTTACACAATCCATAAGTTTTTCAAGCACAACTTCTACACGACCTGCACAACTCAAAATCTCAATTGCAGTTTTAGCTTCGGTCGGGGTGATGTTTGAGCCATAAGAAATAGCAGTCATTCCTTCGCCAATCTGAGCAGGAACATTAGGCATCATACGGATAAAGCGGGCTTTAGGAGACCAGGCCTGCAACTTTTCAATTTTTACTCCGGCAGCCATAGAAATTACAACAGCAGATTCAGGAATCTTGTCGCCGATTTCATTAAAAACATCGCCCAAAAACTGCGGCTTTACGGCAAGAAAAATATAATCACAGTCTAAAACATCTTTGTTAGTTTTAACAAACTTTGCACCAGTTTCTTTTGCAAAAGCCTGACCCATTTTTGTATTTTTATCAGTAACTTTAATCTGACTTACATCATATTTTTTGCAAATAGCGCGCATAATTGCACCGCCCATTGCACCTGTTCCTATACATCCAATTTTCATATATGCCTCTTTGTTTTTGTTTTAATATATCATTTTTTTTATGATGTGCCTATTCAATTGCCCTTCGACAAGCTCAGGGACCCCAAAACCACACTTGCAAACTTCCCTTATCTGCGATACTTTTAAAATATGAAAAAATTTGCTAATTCTTATATTTTTGCTTCGTTGTTCGTAGTCTTTTCTCTTTGGATAAGATTGTTTGATGTGCAACCTGTTGGACCGGAAGGTTCAAAAATAGGGTTTGCTTCGCTTAATGTTGCAGTCCACGAATTTTTTGGAATGCATTTGTTCTGGTACAAGCTTACACAGCTGCTTGGTGTTCTTGCAATTGCTGTAGCTGCGGTATTTGCTGTTGTAGGTCTGGTGCAGCTTATTCAGCGAAAGAGCCTTTTAAAAGTAGACAAGAAGATTTTAATGCTCGGCGTAATTTATTTCCTTGTGATTATGCTTTATGTACTTTTTGAAAAGGTTCCATTCAACTACCGACCGGTAGTTTTGGATCCAGCAGAAGGACTTGAACCATCGTATCCATCAACTCATACAATGATTATTCTTACAATTTTTGGAACAGCAGTTGGCATCCTTAGCGACTACATCAAAAACACAAAGCTTGTTCTTCTGCTAAAAATTGCCGCTCTTGTAATTATGGCTGTTACAATTATTGGACGTCTTATTTGCGGAGTCCATTGGTTTACAGATATTGCCGGTGGTGTAATCATTTCGCTTTTCTTTATAAATCTGTTTAAAGATTTGACAAAAGAAACGACTAAGCAATAAAATTAAATTATGACAAGCAGCTATCTAATTGTTTATTTTATAATCATCTTCTGCTGTATAATTCTTCCACAGTATTATGCCCGCAGAAGAAGACGCTTAATGCGAAAAAGAAAAATGCAAAAAGGAGAAAAAGGAATTATGACTTCAAAATTACTTTCTGAATGTGTAGGCAAACAGGTTGAACTTTACGGCGAAGGTGGCCTTTATGGTTATGTAGGCAAGGTTCTTGAAGTAGAAAACAACCTCATCAAAATCGAAGACAAAAAAACTATCCGCATCATCAATGCAGATATGATTTCACAGATAAAAATTAAGAAAGATAAAGAGTAAGGGGAAAGCCTTCCCCTCGCCCGCACGATGTTGCGGGCTACCCCTTCGCCTAGGGGTTCCACCCCTAAGACCCCGTCAATCTATTCTGCTAAAAACAGAGTTCCTTTAGAATTTTCATCCATCAAAGAATTAAGCGCTTTTTCCTTTTGACCATTTGCAAGCAGTAGTTGTATTCCATATTCATTCACCTTTTCTGCAGCCTGAATTTTTGTTTCCATACCGCCGGTTCCAAAAGAATTGGCATCGCCCATCTTAATAGATTTGCGAAGCTCTGGAATGCTTTCTACAGTTTCTATGAGTTTTGCATTTGGATTTGTTTTTGGATTGTCTGAATAAACGCCGTCAATATCGCTGAACAAAATGAGCATATCAGATGACCACAAAATTGCTGTAAGAGCGCTAAGGTTATCGTTATCACCAATTTTAATTTCATCATAGCTTACGCTGTCGTTTTCGTTGATGATAGGGACTACGCCTTCGTCTACAAGAGTAAAAAGTGTGTTTCTGATATTAAGGCTTCTGTGTTCGTTTTCAAAATCATCTTTTGTAAGGAGCAGCTGACCAATGTGAAGTCCCTGTTTCTGGAAAGCCTTGCGCCACTGATGCATAAGCTCTACCTGACCAATTGCACACAAGGCCTGTCGGTAATGAACATCTTTTTTACGGGCCCATTCCTTTGTTGTAGAAACGCCGGCAACCTGTGCACCAGAAGATACAAGAATAATCTGTTTTCCCTGTTTAATAAGCGCCGCACACTGTTCAGCAAAATCCAGCATGAATTCAATATTTATTGTTCCGTCTGGTTTTGCAAGAGTATTGCTGCCAATTTTGATTACTATTTTACGAGAGTTTTTTAAGCTTTCAGATATTTTTCCCATGTTATCTAACCTGTCCTTCACCATCTATCAAATATTTTGTTGTTGTCAAAACTTTAATTCCCATAGGACCGCGGGCGTGAAGCTTTTGGGTGCTTATTCCAAGCTCTGCACCAAAGCCAAATTCGCCGCCATCGGTAAAACGGGTGCTTGCATTTACATAAACACAAGAGGCATCAACCATAGACTGAAAAAGTCTTGTATTGGCGCGGCTCTGCGAAATAATGCTTTCGCTGTGTTTTGTGTTATGTGTATTTATATATTCAATTGCTTCTTCGATTGAATCTACAACTTTTATGCAACATTCGTAATCAAGGTATTCGTTGCCAAAATCTTCGATTGTCGCAGGGATTGCACTATCTAAAAATTTAATGGCTCTTTCATCTGCATGAAGCTTTACGCGGCCTGCAAAAGTTTTTTCGAGCATTGGCAGGAACTGTGCGGCAACCTTACTGTGAACCACAATACATTCAATTGCATTGCAAACGCTTGGACGCTGGATTTTTGCATTTTCGGCGATGCGGCAGGCCATTTCAAGGTCGGCTGATTCATCAATAAATAAATGGCAAACACCACTTCCTGTTTCTATAACTGGAACTCTTGCGTTCTGTACAACATTCTGAATAAGCTTTTTGCCGCCACGTGGAAGACAAACATCTATCATTCCAACTGCATTCAAAATCTGGTCAACATCGCTGTGGTCGTGGTCGTGAACTTCTACAAGCTCTATTGCCTCTGGAACACCACCATTTACACCGGCAAGAGCTTCTTTTATTACACGAACAATTGCAACATTCGAAAGATACGAAGAAGAAGAACCCCGCAGCAAAATTGCGTTTCCACTTTTATATGCAAGACTAAAAGCATCTACAGTAACATTAGGACGATTTTCGTAAATGAGGGCAACAACTCCAAGAGGTACACGAACCTGGCGGATTGTCATTCCGTTAGGAGTTTTCCAACCGGCAATTTCTTCGCCAACAGGATCTGTCTGACCAATTACATCACGAAGGCTTGCGATAATTCCGTCGATTCTTTTTTGATCAAGCATAAGACGGTCAAGAATTGAATCGCTCATTCCGGCGGCAAGACCTGCATCCAAATCATCCTTGTTTGCAGCAATAATTACGTCGCGGTTTTTATCAAGAGCTTCTGCAACTGCTTCAAGAGCAGCGTTTTTCTGGCTGGCATTTTGAAGTGCAAGTTTCTGGCTGGCAGCACGCAGGGAATCGGTTGTTTTTTTTATGTCCATAGTTTCATTCTCCAAAGAGTCTTGTCTGGGGTCCCTGAGCTTGTCTAAGGGCCCTTCGAGAGCCTTAGGACCCCCAAGGATCATATATAAAAAAGACCGGAACTTTTGGCTCCGGTCTGCTGTTTCTTGTTTTAGTAGTTTGCCAGGAAGTACATTCCTAACATCATTGCTAACCGGCATTTTTCTTCTGACCATTCGGTTTTGGGAGGAAGGTTTGAAATGTACCACCAGAAAATTCCAAATTCAGGATCGATTCGGAGAGTATATTCTGCAAAATCTGGGGTGTCCGGTTTTTGACCAAACATAAGGAAAACTGCCTGATTAATGAGCTGAAGGAAAAGAATATAGTTGTCTTTCCATGATTCGTTGCCCAAAAAAACATCAAGCTGATAAAGCAGCTGGTCTTTAAGTGCAATATCTGACTTTTCAACCCAAGTTTTCTGAATCAAAAGGGTAAGATTGTTCTTAAAGCTGTTTACAAGCTTCTGAACACCGTCTTTTTTCATTTTGGCAAAGCCTTTTTCGGCACCAAAAGCAATTGCAATTATGTCAGCAGAAGATTCGAATCCCCTTTCCTTGTCCAAAAAAGTTCCCAGAGATTCGATTGTTTTAGAGTCCAAAAATTCACTTATTTCATCTGCTTGTTTAGTCATACTTAAATATTAAAGATTTATTAAAAGTTGGTCAATGTCTATTTATAGCAATTAGCTTTTAGCTGTTAGCTATTAGCATTTAGGAGGGAGGAGCTCCTCCTTCGGCTGCAATTCGCTATTGGTAAAGATGAAAATACAAAAAATCTCGTAAAAATAAGTTTGTGTGGTATAATTAAACTATATGATACTCGTGCTCCCGCACAAAATGATTGTTTTTCTCTCAAACAAGGGACTGTCCTAGAAGTAATTAAAAACTTCAAAAAGGACAGCCTTTTTTAAGTTTAAATGATTTTTGTAGATTTTCGTTTATTGTTTTTTTTTCTTAGGTGTTCATTAATCGAATCAGCTGCTTGAAATCATATCCCAGCATCAGTAATCCCCATTCAGTTCCAACTTTTTCTTTTCCCCGAAGATGAAATCGCCTGAATTTT
>JAGCTZ010000168.1 GCA_017963165.1 Treponema sp. | reverse complement strand
ACTTCGTAACCTTACCAAGTTTTCTTCGAAAACTTGCAGTTTTGTTCCGCCGAGTACGCTGAATAGAAATTATTCTACCGTGCAAATCTGCCTGCGGCAGCTTTGCACTTCCAGCGTACTATGCTCCACAAAGCCAGAACCCCCACTCCGCATTTTTTCATGATTTCTACAACCAGGATTTATAATGCAGAAACCCTATTCAATAAAAATTCGTTGTTAAATCCAATTATATGATATAAAATATTAACATAAATCCAAATACAAAAAGTAAAAGCTGTAAACGTTATCTTATTATTCTGGTTTAAAGTGTAATCATTTTAGGAGTAAATATATGATATCTGTTAGAAAACTTTTTGGAGTGGGTGTTTTGCTTGTGGCATTTTTTTTGATGTCATGTGGGATTGGCGACTATGGCAAAAAAGGTGCGGTAAGTTTTGAAATTCCTGTTGCAGATATAATGATGTCACGAAATGCGGATGATTTCTTTGAAGAAGAAGAATCTGAGCAGCAGCAATATCAGTATACTTTTTTCCTGCAATTAAAAGGAAGCAACGGATATCATAGTTCAAAAGTTGAAACTCTTATTCTTCAGGAAAATCAGGAATCTAAAGAAAAGACTCTTGCGTTTAGTTTTGACAAACTACCTGTAAATCAGACTTATATACTTATGCTTGATGTTTTTTCTCAAATGATGTTTGATTCAGAACCAGAAGGTCATTCCCTGATTTCCTATTCTGGTGAACAGGCTGGTATTAATCTTCTTGCTGGTGAAACTGCTTACGTTGATTTTACATTGTCAGAGACAGAAGGTGAGGGTGAAGCACAAAGCTTTTTTGATATTAAGCTTGATTATCTTGATGGCGAGGAACAAAAATCTAAAACAATTGTTGTAAACAGTCCCTGGCTTGATGAGGAGGATGCTGCCGATTCTGAATTCTATATAGGCTATTGTGCCGCAGAGAAAAAATATTATTACAGAGCTACAGAGCCCGAAGTTGATGATAAATATGGTCTTGGTTATAGCAGAACTTGTGTAGATCAGAGTCGTTCTGAATGGCTGGAGCTTAAGGATTTTAGTTATGTTTTAAAAGCCGATTCTCATTTCAAAGACTTTGACTTTACAACTCACAAAGATACTAATGCTCAGACTGCTGAAGGTGAAGATGAAAGGCTTGATATTTCGCTTGATTTTTCCGACGGCGAATGTTCTGTTTTTGAATATATGGGAGAGTCTTGCATATTCAATTATCCGGCTGAAATTTTAAAGCGTGTTAATAATACGACTATCAGTTTTTCAAGCTGGTTGCCGATTGTTTCTTTCTATTCAATAGAATTTGAAGAAGAAAAAATCCAGGAGCAGGAGGATAATCCTACGGTGATTGATGACACCGATCCGCAGGAAGGACAACAAGAAGGTCAACAAGAAGGCCAGACACAAATCGAAGACCCGACTACTCAATTTACCGAAGCTGCATCCGGAACAATCACAATTGAAACAGAAGAAGTTTCCGGAACAACTATTAAGGCTTTGAGCTTTAATAAGAGAGCCACAACTAGCCGCTACATTTCTGTAGTAGATTTGTCCGAAGTGCTTGGGCAGAAAACTCTTTCCGATGGAGATACAGTTGTATTTATCCTTAAAACACCAGGCTTGGCTGATGACGGACTTGGATTCTCTCAATTCTATTATCAGCTGCATGAGGATGACTGGGCTGACCTTTCTGATGATGAACTTTATGCCGGCAATAATTGTATAAACTGTAATTTCTCTGCGATGAACGGTGAATATACCTTTGTAATGCCGTTGAATTTTATTCAGTCTCCACAGGATTTTAATACACTGCTGCTTTACTTTGATTTAAACAATGCAACTGCTCCTGCTATTTCTCTTTCTGTTTCAAGTATTGATTACTATATTTTCCCGGCAAATACAAAAACCTTTGTCTTTGGAGTAGGACAGAACTGGGATTCCGGCAATGGTGCTAAGCCTTACCGTTATGAGTTTATCAGTTCTCTGGCAGATTCAGACGGAGATATGTATACGCTTAGAGGCGGTGAAACTGTTAAGGTAACCTTAAGCGGAACTGTTTTATCGTACAGAGCTTCGGGTAACGAAATCCTTTCACAGAATTTCTCTTATTTACAGAATTTCAATGCCGAAATCTACGATGGCGCACCATATAAAGTTGACAGCTCATTTGAAGGTTGTTCGGAATATTATCACCCGCTCAGCGATAATTCTAAGAATAATAATAAGACAATTCAAGTTCAGGATGGTTCATTCCTTGAAAATGGAACCTTTAAATTCAGCTCAATAAGAAAGCCATGCTATGATATTGCTGACGACGTTGATGAAGAAGAGCTTACTGCACATAATTACCGATTCCAGTTGGAGACTCCTTGTTATTGTCCAAGTAAGCTTTCAAGCAGCGGTAAGTCAAATTGTGATCCGTCAGTTCTTCTTATTATTCAGAATTTTGATATGACAACAGAAATTATTCCGGCTCAATAGCCTGCTTTTCGATAAGCATTTCTGCATCGGCCTTTCCCTGGCGCAGTTCAAGACTTGCATAAGTTGCTGCGCCCTGGGAAGGCTCTTTTTTTTGTGTAGAATTATTCTTCTGCTTCTTCACTGTCTGCTGCAAAAGCCATGATGAGGAACGGTTCATTAATGAATAGTACTCTTTATCGTCCATATTTCCCAATTATATCATAATATCTCGCAATGACAACGATTTCGTGGTATAATAATTTCCATAAATTTGGAGGTCTATAATGGATTTGATGAAGCTGCAGAACGGAAGTGACGTTCGCGGAGTTGCTATAAATGGTGTAGAAGGGGAGAACGTAAATCTTACCCCTGATATTGCTGCAAAAATTGGTTGTGCTTTTGTAAGCTGGCTTAGCGGAAAAATTAAAAAGCCTGCAACCGAGCTTGTTATTGGTGTCGGACGCGATTCTCGTGTTACAGGTCCTACACTTGCCGAAGGTCTTATTTCGGGAATTTTGAGTACTGGTGCAAAGGTTGTAAACTGTAACATGGCTACAACCCCGGCAATGTTTATGTCTATTGTTTTTGAACAGACAAAATATGACGGTTCTGCAATGATAACTGCAAGTCATCTTCCTTTTAATCGTAATGGAATTAAGTTTTTTGATGCCGATGGCGGTCTTGAGCACGAAGATATTACAGCAGTTCTGGAAATTGCTTCTAAATTGCCGGAAGATTATGTTGCAAATACAATGAATACTGCTGCTGCAAAAATTGTTCCAGTTTTTGATTTACTTAGCGTTTATGCAGAATACCTTAAGAATAAAATTGCTGCTGCTCTTGCGGGGCTTGGTAAAGGCGACAAACCTCTCGCCGGTCTTCATATTGTTGTAGACAGCGGAAACGGCGCCAGCGGCTTCTTTGTTGATAAAATTTTACAGCCGCTTGGTGCAGATACAACAGGAAGTCAGTTCCTTGAGCCTGATGGAATGTTCCCGAATCATATTCCAAATCCTGAAAATAAGCAGGCGATGGAAGCAATCCGTAATGCAGTTTTGAACAACAAAGCAGATCTTGGTTTGATTTTTGATACAGATGTTGACCGAATGAGTGCTGTTCTTAGCGATGGAAGCGAAGTTAACCGCGATTCTATTATTGCTATGATTGCGGCAATTCTTGCTCCTGAATATCCGGGCTCTACAATTATTACAGACAGTGTTACTTCTGACCGCCTTACATATTTCTTGCAGGATGTTCTTGGTCTTAAGCATTTGTGTTATATGCGCGGCTATAAAAACGTTATTAATAAGCAGAAGGAATTGAATGCTGCTGGTACTGTGGCTCCGCTTGCTATGGAAACATCTGGTCACGGTGCGCTTAAGGATAATTACTTCCTTGATGACGGTGCCTTCCTTGCAGTAAAGCTTGTGATTGCTCTGGCACAGGCAGCCGCTACAGGTAAGAAGCTGGACAGTCTTATAGAAAAGCTTCCTCCTCTTGTTGAAGAAGGTGAGTATCGCTTTAAGATTGCGGGAGATGATTTTAAGGAATACGGAAAGGGTGTCCTTGAAGAATTTAAGAAACGCGCTGCTGCTGCCGGTTACGAAATGCCAAAGTCTTATGAAGGTGTTCGTCTTTCCTTTAAGGGCGATGATGTTCAGGGCTGGATGTTACTCCGCCTGAGTCTGCACGACCCTGTTATGCCGCTCAACATTGAAGGCGGCCGCAAAGGAGATTTACCAAAACTTGTAGAAATTGCCCGCCAGCTTACTGACGGTTTTGACAGACTGGACAGGTCTTGTTTGAAGTAGGTGTCTTTATAAAGGGCCCTTCGAGAGCCTCAGGGACCGCATGAATTGTTTGTGGTCCCTAAGGCTCTCGAAGGGCCACAAACACCATTGTCATTCCCGGGCTTGACCCGGGAATCTTTTTACAGGAGGCATACATGAACGAAAAAATCTCCCAGCTCCAGAAAATAATTGACGAATCAAGCAACATCGTCTTTTTTGGCGGCGCCGGCGTTTCTACCGAATCCGGTATTCCTGACTTTAGAAGTGTGGATGGACTTTACAACCAGCAGTGGAAATATCCTCCGGAAACAATAATAAGCCGCTCATTCTTTTTTCATGATACAAAAGAGTTTTACCGCTTTTATCGCGCAAAGCTGCTTCCAACTGGTTTTGAACCAAATGCAGCTCACTACAAGCTTGCAGAACTTGAAAAAGCAGGAAAGCTTAAGGCGGTTGTTACCCAGAATATAGACGGGCTTCATCAGAAAGCAGGAAGCAAGGTTGTTTACGAGCTCCATGGCAGTACCTTACGCAACTACTGTATGCAATGCGGCGAGTTTTACGATGAAACCTTTATTGCTGCCAGCGATAAGTCTCCGGATGGTTTGCCACGCTGCACAAAATGTGGCGGACTTGTAAAACCAGATGTTGTTTTATACGAAGAAGGCCTTGATGATGAGGTTATAAGCGGTGCAGTTCATGCAATTGCCGCCGCCGACACTTTGATTATTGGTGGTACCTCGCTGGTTGTGTATCCTGCGGCTTCTTTTGTAGATTATTTTCATGGTAAAAATCTTGTATTGCTTAATAAATCAGTAACTTCTAAAGACGATTACGCAACACTTGTTATTCATGAACCAATTGGTCAGGTGCTTTCTCAGATTAAAGTGTGAAAATTGTCATTCTCGGGCTTGACCCGGGAATCTTTATTTTGCATCAATTTTTTTTTGTCTCATCAATTTTATCCAGAAGAATTTCCATGGATTTGATTAAATCAGAAACAACTTTAAAATTATCTTTCAAATCAAGCTGATAAAATATCTGGGTTCCAACTTTATTCGGTTTTATAAGGCCTGCATCGCGTAAAACTTTAAGGTGATGCGAAATAGCAGGGCGTGAAAGCTTTGATTTTGCAGAAAGATTAGATACATTTATTCCCTGATTACCGGCACTTACAATATCCATTATAAGCTGCTGTCTGTATTCGTCGCTCATTGCAATAAAGAAAGGAACACAGGAATTAAAGGTTTTTAGCGTTTTTTTAATTTCATTTTTATCAATCATGGTTTGCATCACCTCTTTTTATAGAATAAAACACTTTTTTTTCTTTGTCAAATAAATTAAATGTTTAAAAAATTAAACATTTAAACACAAAAACTATTGACTTTTACAATCGATATTATTATTTTAACTGATGCAATGTTTAAAGGTTTAAGAAATTAAACGCTTAAACAGATAAATAAAACAAAGATTGATAAGGGGTTTTTCAAATGAAAGCTTCAAGAGTGTTTTTTAAGAGACCTTGGATTATCATTGCGCTTTGCGTGATTCTTACAGGAGTCTTTGGATTTTTTATCACTGGGCTTGGAATTGATAATTCTATTCGTCAATTCCTGCCTCAGAAGGATTCTTCCTACACACGTCTTACTCAAACAGAAGATCAGTTTGGAAGTATGATTGTTATTGGTGTAAGCCTTGAATCTACAAAAGGCACAGTTCTTACTCCGGAAAATATCGAAGTTGTTCGCAAAATAACCGATCGTGTTCTGGAACTCCCTCAAATCGACGGTGTAGATTCTCTTACCCACATTGATTATGTCTGCGAAAACGATGGTTCAATTTCGGCAAGTCAGCTTATTCCGGAAACTTACACTGGCAGCGAAGAAGATATTGCGCAGCTTGAAAGTCGTCTTGCAGAATGGAGCGAAATGTACAACCGTGTTATTGTAAACGACGACAACACTGCAACACAAATGCAGATTACTGTTCATTCAATGACACCGCAGGAAAAAGCTGAATCAAAAATTACAGATGCCGAACGCCAGCAGAAGATTCTTGAACAGGTTCGTCAAGTTGTAGTAGAGGAGTGCGAAAATCAGCCGCTCGAATACAAAATTTATGGTGACCCTGTAGTTGCCGAAAGTGCCCGTAAATTTATGGTTTCCGACCTTTGTGCTTTGATTCCACTTGTAATTGTAGTTGTACTTCTTTCTTTGTTCTTCAGCTTTAAAACTGTAGACGGAACTTTGTTACCACTTATTACAGTTGTTATGTCTGCTGCCTGGACAATGGGACTTATGTCTTTGCTTGGCATAACCTTTACTTTGGTTTCAAGTGTAATACCTGTTGCACTTATTGCCGTTGGATCTGCTTATGGTATTCATGTTCTTACACATTACTATGTTGCCTTGGATGGTGTAGACGGCGAACTTACCCGCGAAAAATATGTTGATGCAATTTTTGCAGGACTTAAGGAAGTAATGAAGGCGGTCCTCCTTGCCGGCATTACTACTATCGTTGGATTTATTTCGCTTGTTTCAAGTCCTATTGAACCACTCCATAGCTTTGCAATCTTTACGGCAATAGGTGTTGGTATTGCGTTAATACTTTCTATAACTTTTATTCCTGCAGTTTTGCTTTGTAAGGATTATAAAAAAGTTGCTGCAGGCCGCGAAAAAATGAAGCACATCAGCGAAAAAGTTGAACGCCGACTTGAACGTGCAAAACAACTTGCCGGAGGAAAAATTGCAAAAGATGCCAGTGGAAATACACTGTATAATATTTATCATTTTTTCTGTGGAAGCCGTGTTCGATTGATTTTGTTTACACTGGTTATCTGTGGTCTTTCATACGCAGGACTTCGTATTCTTAAAATTGATACTGCAATTGTAAATTACTTCCCTGAAAACTGCGAGCTTCGTCAGGATATAAAATCTATTGATAAAAACTTTGCGGGAACAAACAGCTTGTATTTTACAATTGAAGGTCAGGAAAAAGGTGACCTTACAAATCCCGAAATCTTAAAAGCAGTAGACGATATGCAGGAATATCTTGCAGAAAACTTTGATGGAATTGGAAAGATAGTTTCTTTTACAACCTTCATCAAACGTATTAATCAGGTCTGGCATGTTCCAACAACACAAGCAGTTGCCGCCGCTGATACGGTCGCTTCTGATGACTTTGGCGGACTCGATGATTTTGACGACTTCGATAGCTTCGGCGATGACTTTGATGATTTCGGTGAATTCGACGACTTTGCAGATTTTGGAGATTCAACAGAAAATTCCTCAACTGTAACAGAGGATACCGACTGGGTTGATCCAAATATTGAATATGCACAAAAGCTTTCCCAGCCTATGACAACAGAAGAAGTTCTTGCAATGCTTAATCGTGCTTACATCGAAGCCGGAGCAAAAAATGCAACTCCAGAAAAAATGCTTGCTGCCCTTGAAAAAGACTGCAATTACAACGGAATGGCATATTACGAAATACCTTACGACCCTGCAAAGTATCCTGTTCCAACACGCGAAGAATTAAGTGGTGTTGTAAATGGATATCTTACATTGCTTAGTGGTTCTCTTGACCGCTTTGTAGATGATGATATGAGTCCTCGCGTAATGAGAGTAACCTGCCAGCTCCGCAATCACTCAACAGAAGAAACAGGTGACATTATTGCAGCTGCTAAAAACTTTGCAAAAGAGCACTTCCCAGAAGGCTACACAATCGAAGCAACAGGCGCCGGCGAAATGGAATACACAATGACAAAGATGATTGTATCAAGCCAGGTTCAGAGCCTTTTGATTTCCCTCATTTCTGTATTCATCATTATCACAATCGCATTTGGTTCAGGCTGGGCTGGAATTGTTGGTGCCGTACCTCTTGCCCTTGCAATTCTTCTGAACTACATGGTAATGGGCTTTGCAGGAATTAACCTTGACCTTGTAACAAGCATTATTGCTTCTGTTGCAGTTGGTGTTGGTATAGATTACACAATTCACTTCCTTTCAACTTACAAGGAAGAACGCGCAAAAACAGACAACCTCGAAGTTGTTACACGAGAGACCTTCCGAAAGAGTGGTCATGGAATTGTAACAAATGCACTGGCCGTAGGACTTGGCTTCCTCGTATTGTGCTTCAGTAAGTTCGTAGTACTCCGTTACATCGGTGTACTCGTAGCAATCGTAATGTTCACATCAAGCTACCTCGCTATGACAATCATCCCAGGTATTTTGAATGTGTTCGAACCTAAGTTTATTAGTAAGAAATAGGTTATAGGTGCTAGGTTCTAGGTGCTAGGAGGGGGGAAGTCTCCCCCTCGCTTCAGCCCGCGAAGCGGTCTTACGCTACCCCCTCTGCGGGGCTCAAGCGCCGCCCCGCAACGCCCGGCTCTCCTAGAACCTGAAACCTTGAACCTAAAACCTAAAATATAAGGAGATAAATAAAATGAAAAAGATTACTGTAATTATGGCTGCACTCGCTGTATTAAATGGATTCGCTTTCGCCGATGCAAAAGGAACTGAAATCATGACAACCGTAGCAGACTTCAAAAAACCAAGCTATTCCCGAAGTCAGGTAATTATGAGTCTGCAGGATAAAGACGGCACAAAAGAAGACCGTCAGATTATTGAATACGGAAAAGAAGCAGACGGAAAAACTTATGTTGTAATGGATTTTAAGGGTCCTGCAAATGTAAAGGACACACGCTTCCTACAGATTACAAACGACAATGGTCCTGACGATAAGTTCATTTATCTTCCATCGCTCAAATCTGTTCGCCGTGTAAACTCAAGCGAAGGTTCTAAATCATTCATGGGTTCAGATGCAACTTACGACGATCTTTCTACACGCGATATTTCAGCAGACGATCACCAGTATCTTCGCGAAGAATCTATCACAGTAGAAAGCGGAGTTACTTATGACTGCTATGTAATCAAAGAAGTTCCGTTCGACAAAAAAGGAACTCAGTACAACTTCCGCCTGGTTTGGGTAGACAAGGCAACAATGTATCCGGTTCATACAGAAATGTACGACAAGAACGACAAGCTTGTAAAAGTTCTGGAAGTTTTGAGCATTCAGAAAATCGACGGCTACGATATGCCTATGGAAAACAAACTCAAGAATGTTCAGACAGGACACAGCACCACACTTAAGATTCTTAAGGTTGAAGTAGACAAGCCACTCCCAGACAGAGTATTCACACAGAATTTCTTAACAACAGGAAAGTAGGTTTTAGGTGCTAGGTGCTAGGTTTTAGGTGCCGGGGTTTTAGGGGTGGAACCCCTAGGTGAAGGGGTAGCGAGCAACGAAGTGCGAGCGAGGGGAAGGCTTTCCCCTTTTTATCCCCTAGAACCTAGAACCTAGAACCTACAAAACAAGGAGACAAAGAAAATGAAAAAAATACACGAAATAATTTTAATAACATCTGCCCTTATGATGGGTGCTACTGCTTTTGCCGATGACTTTGACAGCTTTGATGATTTTGGTTCATTTGGCAGCGATGCTTCTTCCGGTTCAGCAACAAAGCTCGAAGTAAACGGAACTGTAAAAACAGATGTACGCGCTTATGTAGACACAAGCGATAAAGACGACAAGGACGGCGCAGAAAAGATTGACATCAATGCAATTCCTTCTGCATCACTTGATTTAAAATACAGCGGAAATAAATCGGACATGGAACTCAAACTCAAGCTGGACGAAACAACAATAAAAAATAATCCGGTCGATGTAATTGACGAAGCAGTAATCCGTGGTTATTTTAATAACCTTACACTCGAAGCAGGTAAAATGAAAATTGTCTGGGGTAAAGGTGACAAGCTTCATGTTCTTGATAATTTTAATGCAGATGATTATTCAGATTTTATCATTCCTGATTATCTGGATCGCCGCATCAGCACACCGATGATTCGTGGTGTTTACAGTCTTCCTGTTGGAAATATTAATATCGAAGGTGTTTATACTCCGTTCCTTCCTGTAGATCGTTTTGCAACAAACGGACGCTGGACTCCGGCACAGGTAGGCGCACTTACAGGTACTGTAACACAAATGGCTTCTGGTAAGGTTGCTGATGCTTTTACAGGCTATACAAAAGCAAGCGGCATGGCAACAGCAGCAGGTATCGTTTATCAGAGTGCAGGAGAAGCATATAAAAAGGCAGCCGCAGCATATCAGGCTAATCCTTTAGATTCAGAAAAGGCCGCAACTCTTGCTGCATCAAAAACTGCATTTGAAGCTGCCCAGGCCGAATATGAACAGGCAACTGCAACACTACAAGCAGCTGGTGCAAAGTACATGTATTATCTTACAAATGCAAGTGCACTTTCTTCAAACAAAGATGTGATTTATCCAAATACACAGACACTTAAATACGGACAGTTTGGTGGTCGTGTAACTTTAACACTTGGTCAGGTCGATTTAGGATTGAGCTACTATAACGGATGGTTTAAGCAGCCAACAATTGATCAATCAAAGATGAATGAATTTTTGGATACATATCTTGCAACAGGTACTGTTTCGGATGACCAGAAATTCCTTTCTTACGATAAAAAACAGACCTTTGGTTTGGAAGCATCTACAACAATCTGGCATTTTAATTTGCGTGGTGAAGCAGCCTATAACCTTACAGAAAACAATGATTCTGTAGCATGGCTTGGCGGTTTTGATATAGATCTTCCTTTCTGGAATGCAAATCTTAATGTTCAGGAAACAGGCACTCTTGTTCTTGACGACACAACTAACAACAAGATTGTTGCTAACTTCACAACATCATTTGCAAACGACAAAATTGCTCCAGAAGTAACAGTAATGTACGGTGTTGAAAAGAAAGACTTAGTTGTAATGCCAAAGCTTGCCTTTAAGCCTGATCAGAATCTTACAATCACAGCAAGCGGAATGTACATCTGGTGTGGAAATGACGACAGCGAATTCAAGGTCTGGGAAAACAACAGTTTTGTCAATCTTGGAGTAATGTATCAATTCTAAAAAAAACACGTGCATTTTTTATTCAATAAATAAATACATTTATACAAAAAAAACGCGTGCATTTTTTTTATAATCTGATATAATAGAATTAAGTAAAACGTTTAACCTGTGGCACATGAAACAGGTTTTTGGAGGACTTTTAATGGATTATGTTCTTGTAAACTGCAACCGCGACGGAGAAAAAATCAATCGCGATATTTACGGACACTTTAGCGAGCATCTTGGTCGTTGTATATATGGTGGCTTTTGGGTTGGAAAAGATTCTAAGATTCCTAATATCAATGGTTATCGCAAGGATGTTGTGGAGGCCTTCCGCGAGCTTGATATTCCTAACCTGCGCTGGCCGGGCGGATGTTTTGCAGACGAGTACCATTGGCGCGACGGTATAGGCCCTTACGAAACCCGCAAAAAGATGATTAATACTCACTGGGGTGGCGTAGTAGAAGACAACAGCTTTGGAACACATGAATTCTTTGGCTTGTGCGAAGCCCTTGGCTGTAAGCCTTATGTAAATGGAAACGTTGGTTCCGGTTCAGTTCAAGAAATGTCTGAATGGGTTGAATATATTACTTTTGGCGGAGAATCTCCTATGAGTAAGCTCCGCGAGGCAAATGGTCACAAGGCTCCATGGAAGCTTCCGCTGTTCTGTGTTGGTAACGAAAACTGGGGTTGCGGTGGAAATATGCGCCCTGAATATTATGCAGATTTGTATCGCCGTTATCAGACTTATGTGCGTCAGTATGGACCAGATAAGATTTTTAAGATTGCGTGCGGACCTAATGCCGGCGACTTTAACTGGACTGATGTTGTGATGAAAAATGCAGCCCAATTTATGGATGGACTTTCGCTTCATTATTATACTGTTGAACCTGACTGGAATACTCGTACTCCTGCTGCCGAGTTTGACGAAAAGCGCTGGTATTTGTGTTTGAACAAGGCCAGCTGGATGAAGCATCTTGTTGAAACTCACGGAAAGATTATGGATAAGTATGACCCTGAAAAGCGTGTTGCTCTTGTTGTTGATGAATGGGGAACCTGGCACGCTGTTGAAAAGGGTACAAATCCTGGATTCCTTTATCAGCAGAATACTGTGCGCGATGCTCTTGCGGCTGGTATTACTTTGAATATCTTTAATAATCACTGTGATCGTGTTCGTATTGCAAATATTGCGCAGGCTGTAAATGTTCTTCAGTCTCCTGTTTTGACTGAAGGTGCTAAGATGATTAAAACTCCAACCTGGTATGTATTCCACATGTACAAGGCTCACCAGGATGCTACTCATCTGGAAAGCTTTGTTTCTACAGAAACTGTTGGTATTGATGATGCAACTGTTGATGCTGTTACAGCTTCTGCTTCTCACAAGAAGGGCGATTATACTGTTACTCTTACAAATGCAGATTTGAACAAGGCCCGCACTGTGACTGTAAAACTTGATGGTTTGAAGAAGGTGAGTGCTGCTGAAGCAACTGTTCTTGCCGGTAAACTTATGAACAGCATGAATACTTTTGATGCTCCAAATGAAGTTGTGGAAAAGAAGTGCAAGGTAGAAGTGGCCGGTAATGAAGTTATTGTAAAGATGCCTGCACGCAGTGTTGTGACAGTTAGTATTAAAAAATAAAATCATTGAGGGGTCCCTGAGCTTGTCGAAGGGGCCCTATATCTGTTGTATTCATGTCTGACCCATGTCCCGTTTGTGAATCAAAAAAAGACCTTGCCTCTATGGAAATGACTCCAGAGCTTGTAGAAGAAATGGCAGCCGCTGAGCCTGTTGCCGACTTTTGCGGAGACAAGGAGTTACAGCGCCGCCTTGCAATTTGCGGGGAGTGCCCTCGTCTTCTAAATGAAATGACATGTGCGGAATGCGGCTGCTTTGTCCAGTTCAGGGCAAGGCATGCAACTGCTCATTGTGCCTTGGAGAAGTGGTAGTTTGTCATCTCGAATCTGTTTCGGGCTTTCTTAAAACGATTCCTGTGGTTCATGAGGTAGTTCTGGTGTCCTTGAGGCAGAGCCTGTGGTTCCTGAAATAAAGTTTGTGGTTCCTGAAATAAAGTTTGTGATTCCTGAAACAAAGTTTGGGGTCCCTGAGCTTGTCGAAGGGAGCCTCTGTTATTGTAAGTTTACGTGGCAATCCAGTTTATAAATTTTGTATATTTATCTCCTTTTTGCAGTTTCTTAAAAAAATTTCCTCAAAAAATGATTTTTTTTCAATTTTTTTAAACTTTTTCCCAAATTTTTTGTAATAAGTCAATTTTTTTGGACATATTATATATAGAGAAATTAATTTTCGGATGGGTATGCATACGAAAAAAATCATCTTACAAGATTTAAGCAACCTGGCGGTGCTGGTATACACGCGGAATGCAGAGACCTTTCGGAACCGCGTGTAATTCCATCCTGCTGTCACCTGGCAAGACACGAGAAACAACGAGCGTGGTGGCTTTTCGCGTGTTCATGCAATTTGTCATGAACTGGCTAGACACGCGAAGCAGTGGGGAATGTATATTTCGCGTGTAAAAGAATCTGTATGTTGGCGATGTAAACACGCGAAACAGAGCATACATTGTGTTACGCGTGTATAGAAACAAGTATGGGGGCGCTGTCAGACACGCGATATTTTACGACCATGTAGAATCGCGTGTAATTCCATCTTGCTGACACCTGGCAAGACACGCGAAACAACGAGCATGGTGTTTTTCGCGTGTTCATGCAATTTGTCATGAACTGGCAAGACACGCGAATAGAGGATTTTGTAAGAAAACGCGTGTATAGAAACAGGCATAGAAGAACTGTCATACACGCGAAACAGAAGTTGAATACAAAATCGCGTGTGATTTCATCTTGTTGTCACCTTGCTAGACACGCGGACCAGCGGGAGTGGTTCATTTCGCGTGTAAAGAAATCGGCAATATGCATTGGTCAGACACGCGAAACAATGAGTGAAGTGTCTTTCGCGTGTACATGTTGTTTGCAGTGAGCTATCAAAGGTGTGTGCTGGTTGGAATCGCGTGCCCAAACAACATGCCAGAAACTACGAAAACATGCGGTTCTCTGCTTGCTGGAAGAAAGATAAACTGGAAACAATATAAAAGGAGTTTTTATGGAACAACTTAAACAAAAACAGGATGAGTTCTTAAATCTGGCAAGAAGGTTGCAGGACTTTGTAAAATCAGCACCAAAAGAAAAACTCAGAATAAGGAAAAAGGGCACATATTATCAATATTATATAGAAAAAAACAGGAAGCGGCACTACATTTCCAAAAAGAATATAACAACAGCTCAAAAAATTGCCCAAAGAGACTATTATAAAAAGTTGCTGCCATCTCTGCTAAAAACCATCAGGGCTATGAATAATTTTCTTGTAGTCTATAAACCAGACAACCTGGAACAAATCTACAAAGACCTCCCACAATCTCGCAAACAGCTGGTGCAACCCATCTTTCTTGATAACGAAACCTATGCCCGGCAATGGCAATCCCAAAAGTTTGAAAGAAAAAAGGATCAGCCAGATGGAACCTATCAGACAATAAAAGCAGAGGCAGTCCGCTCAAAATCAGAAATAATAATTGCCAATCTTTTGAATGAAAAAAAAGTGCCATACCATTATGAATACCCTGTTCCATTATCAAATGGAGTAATAATTCACCCGGACTTTTTCTGCCTGAACAAACGTACTCGTCAGGAGTTTTATTGGGAACATTGCGGAAAAATGGATGATTTAGAATACACCGCCAACCTGACCCAAAGATTTTCAGAATACTCCAAATGTGGAATTATCCCGGGCAAAAACCTTATTATAACAATGGAAACCAGCAAAACTCCTTTGGAAACAAAAGCAGTTGAACGTCTGATAGCAGCTTTTTTGGTATAACATCACAAGATATTCTAGTTCCTTTTCCTAAATTCTATTTTTTTTGGTGTATAGTATAAAAATGTTAAAGTACAATATATATATATATATATATTTAGTGCAAAATAAAACATTCATGTTATAATTTTCTTATAAATTGAATTATAAGGAGATGAAGAAAATGAAAAAAATGAAAATTCTATCAGGCTTACTGGCAATTATGTTTGTTTTTGCTTCCTGTGAAAAGGAGCCAAAGCAAGAGGAACCAGAGGAACCTGCCAGGAAAGAATTCAATGCTGGGGAAACTGCACTTGCCAAGATAAAGATTGGCGATACAGAATTTGACATGACAGAAGAAGTTTATGTTACAGGTAACAATGGGGCAACTGTTATAGGTGAAGATCCTGCTTTTATTGATGAAAATGAACAGGATTCTTATAAAGGAGTGTTTAGATCAGGACGAACTGTAAAATTGAGTCCTTATATAATGGGTAAGTATGAAGTTACGCAGGAATTATATACGGCTGTTATGAAAAACCAGAAGGTTGTCATAGACGGAACAGAGTATACTCTTTCGTCTGCGCCTTTTTCATGTAAAGAGACAGGAGATTGTCCTCTTGTAGATGGTGAAACACAAAAATATCGTCCAGCAGATTCTATAGGCTGGTTTGATGCAATTTATTTCTGTAATGTCTTGAGTGAAAAAATGGGGCTTAAAAAGGCTTATACAATGAAAATTACTACTATAGAAGCTGAAACAGGACATATTAAAGGAGCAACCGTAGATCTTGTAGCCAATGCCAACGGATACCGTCTCCCAACAGAAGCTGAATGGGAATTTGCAGCACGTGGAGGAGATCCTTCAAAACCAGACTGGGATTATTTCTTTAGTGGTGCTCCAACAGGTAAGGTTTCTACAGCTGAAAATGCAGAAGATGCAATATATTCTTCTATGACGAATACAGGCTTAGATGCTGTTGGTTGGTATTATTATAATAATTTGACAGGAATAACGGGAGGGGGAACTCCTTCCAAAGGAAAAGCCGGCTATGGCACGCACCAGGTTGGATTAAAAGATTTTAATGCCCTTGGCATTTTTGACATGAGTGGTAATGTCTGTGAGTGGTGTTATGACTTGAAAGACAATGATGTTACAAAAGGCGACAATGGTAATGTTGTTGTAACAAATCCAATAGGAAGCCCTACTGGTATCTATCGTGTTGATCGTGGCGGAACCTGGAATACTACCTGGCTACCTCAATGTTTAGTTTGTCACCGGGCTGCGACTACTCCAACCACAATCTATTTTACAATAGGCTTCCGCCTTGTCCGTAATGCCTGGTAAATAGTCTTACATGATTGTCGGGGGCTTCCCGGCAATCTATTTTTCCCACTCTACCTGCACACTTCTTTCATCTTTATTAGGAATTCTCTGGTAAATTATACAGTCTGCCCTGTGTACTGAAACGCCTTTTGTTCTTGTAACATAGCCCATAATAAGGTCGGGGTAGTGCGGGTGGCAGCATTGTGCCAGATTGTAGAGAACATTTTTTTCGCCCTGAACAAGGACTTTTTTATCCGGGTAAGAAATTGTGACCGGTGGAATGCCTCTTTTTGGGCGGCGTTTTTTCTGTGGTTCCTGAGTGGCGGTGTCGGAGCCTGAACCAGCCCCAGAGCCAGCGTTTGTTGTTGTCGTCGTTGTTGTTGCAGCGTTGATTCTTTCACTGAATGTAGGATCATTTGCCATGAGCCAGGAGTGAATCTTCTGGTGTGCCTTTGTCGTTTTTACAATCTTAAGCTGTGCTTCGGTTGGATGTGCCTGAGGGTTTGTGATAATTTCAATTATCTGTGTATTTTTAAGCGCGCGGTTCAGTGGAATAATTTTTCCATCTGCTTTAGCACCTACAATTTTTTCACCAATATCAGAGTGAATGGCATAAGCAAAATCTATTGCAGTTGCGCCTGCACGCAAGCGTTTTACATCACCCTTTGGCGTAAATACATAAATTTCGTCTCCAAGCAGTTCATCCTTGAGTTCCGAAAAACTCTTGTCATCGGATAATGATGCCTGTTTGAGCGCCTGAAGCCTGTTAATAATATCAAGCTTGTCTTCTTCAACCAGGTCTTTGTTCGAGCCCTTTTTGTACAGCCAGTGTGATGCAATTCCGTGTTCTGCCATGTTGTGCATTTCTACAGTACGAATTTGAATTTCAAGAGGTTTTCCTCCGCACATTACAGTTGTATGCAGCGACTGATAACCGTTTGATTTTGGCATGGCGATGTAATCTTTAAAACGACCATCAAGCGGCTTCCAAAGGCTGTGAACAATTCCAATAAGCGCATAACATTCAGCAGGAGTCTGACACAAAATTCTAAGAGCCAGCAAATCGTACAATTCACTTGCTTCTTTATTGCGTTTTCGCATCTTCTGGTAAATCGAATAAAAATGCTTGGCTCGGCTTTGAATTGTAACAGTGAGTCCAACCTTTTGTGTTGCTTTTAAAATTGCCTGAGTTGCTTTGCCAAGATATTCTGCCTGTTCTTCTGAAGACTGACTAACAATAGATTTTATCTGCAGGTATGCATCTGGATTTGTATATTTAAGGCTCAAATCTTCAAACTCATTTTTTTCCTTCTGCATTCCCATTCGTTCTGCAAGCGGTGCCCATACTGCAATAGCTGCTTCTGCAATCACTTTCTGATACTCGTGGCGGATGTTGTTAATGTTGCGCATCCTATCCAGTCTGTCGGCAAGCGAAATAAAAATAATACGCACATCATCAGACATCGCAAAAAACATCTTTCTGATTGCATCTGACTGGTGAAGCGTTTTTGTATTAATCGGGATATTTAAAATCTTGTTTGTTGTATCTGTAATGTTTGCAACCATATCACCAAAAAGGCTGCGAACCTGCTCAGTAGTAACTCCATACTGATTTATTGAATGAAGCAGTGCCGAAATAATTGTAGGGCAGTCAAGTTTATTCTGCGACAGAATATCTGCAACTCTAAGCGGATGAACATAATAAGGCTCGCCATTTGTTCGGGTGATTTCTTTTGTATTTTCTACAAGCAGTTCCCAGGCTTTTGTGATTTCGGGTTTTTCTTCTTCTGTAAAATAATCATGCGCCGCAAAAAATTGCAGCAATAGCTCGTGAGAATCTGTGGATGTAAATATTTCCTTTCCACTCATGCGATGTCATTGTTCAGCGAGCCCTTTGTCTGTCTAAGGGGGCTCCTGTTTCAATCCCTATTTTGTTAATTCAACATTTCGATATTCCCCTGCCAGATCTGTATGAATCTGTGTGGAGAATCCCTGGAGCTGGGCAAACTCTGCAGTCTTAAGTGCATTGTATTCACCGGTCTCCATTAGAATTGTAGCGTTAAATGTAAGATGTTCGCAAGCCTGTATAATGAGCTGTTTTATGATACTTGTTCCGTCTGTATTGAATTCATCTCCTTCAAGAGACTCAATTATCATGTCACCATCAAGAGCAAGTCTTGGTTCACCGCGACCATCTGCCAAAAGCTCGTCAACCATACTGCTTGGAACATAAGGAGGGTTTGAAAGAATAAGATCAAATTTATCTTCGATGCTATTAAAAAGATTTGATTGAACAAAAGTAAATTTCTTAATTATTTCCTGTTCTGGTAAAAGTCGTGCTGCATTCTTTTTTGCAACTTCAAGCGCGTGAGAGCTTATATCTACCATTGTAATTTGTGGCAGTTTTTCTACAGGAATCTTATCAATAGCATAAAGAGTTTTCATAACGGAAAGACCAATACAGCCACTGCCTGTACACATGTCGCAGATTGTAAGAGGCTCTGTATTCGAGCTGTCTTCCATTTTTTCAAGAATAATCTCAAGGGCTCGTTCTACAAGGATTTCTGTGTCTGGCTTTGGAATAAGAACCTGAGGTGTTACAAGAAAATCAAATCCGTAGAATTCTTTGTGACCTGTTATATAGGCAACAGGCAGACCATTGTTTCGTTTTTCAATGGCGTTATAAAGCCACTCCAACTGGCTGTCAGGAATATGATTATCAGAAAAAAGCAGCAGTTGAGTTTTGTCATAATGCATTGCATGCTGCAACAGAACATCTATATCAAGCTCTGGTGTAGATGAAACTTTTTCAAGTTGTTTTTTTGCGAAAGCCTTGAAAGTTCTTATTGTGTAGTTTTCCATAAAGTCTCTCCTTTTGTCATTGCAAGAGAGCGCTGTAATTTACGCTCGCAATGACGTTATCTTTTATGCATTGCTCTCCAATGCTGTTACATCGGCAGCAAGTTGTTCTTCTTTTGCGTAAACGTTAAGTGCATCTAACATATCATCCATTTCGCCCATCATGAACGAAGGAAGATTGTGGGCACTGTAGTTTATACGGTGGTCGGTAACGCGATCCTGCGGGAAGTTATAAGTACGGATTTTTTCTGAACGGGCACCGGAACCAACCATGCTGCTTCGGGCTGCAGCTCGCTCTTCCTGTTTTTTGCTTTCTTCAAGATCAAACAAGCGGGCTCGCAAAACTCGAAAGGCTTTTTCCTTATTCTTTATCTGCGATTTTTCATCCTGCTGAATTACAACAAGTCCTGTTGGAATATGAGTAAGACGAACTGCAGAGTCCGTTGTATTTACACACTGACCACCAGGACCGCCGGCACGCATTACATCAATACGTACATCACCTGGTTTAATTTCAATTTCTGTTTCTTCTGCTTCCGGTAAAACGGCAACTGTAGCAGTAGAGGTCTGAAGTCGTCCCTGAGATTCTGTCTGTGGAACACGCTGAACGCGATGAACTCCAGATTCCCAGCGCAGGGTACCATAAACAAATTTTCCGGAAATTGAAGTAACGATTTTATTAAAGCCGCCAACTTCTGTTTCCTGAGCTTCCATTGTTTCTGTCTTCCAGCCTTTGCGGTCTGCAAGGTGAGTGTACATTTCCCAAAGATCGCGAACGAAAAGAGAGGCTTCGTCACCTCCTGCGGCAGAACGGATTTCGAGAATAATATTTTTTTCATCAAGAGGATCTGGTGGTACAAGCTTGAGCTTTATTTCTTCTTCAAGTTTTGGTTGACGTTCTTCAAGTTCCTTTAACTCTTCGCGTGCCATTTCGCGCATTTCGACATCATCTTCGTTTGTAATAATTTCTTTTGCATCCTGAATGCCAGAGAGAATTTTCTTGTATTCATCATAAAGTGCACATAATTCGGTAAGGTATCCGTGTTCACGCATTGTGTCCTTGTATTTTTTTGCATCCTTTACAAGGTTCGGATCCATAACCAGGTCTGAAACGACCTTAAAACGTGCTTCGCATTCATCAAGTTTCTTAATCAAATCCATAACGGAAAAATTATATCAGAAAATTTAAAAATAGAAAATATGTGAGATTTTTTTTGACCGCCTGCAGTACTATGAAAAAAAAGTTTTCTATTTTCACAAAACCGCTATATAATATAAATATGAAACTTAAAAAACTGCTTGAAAGGGTTAGACAATTTCTGGGACTCACAAAACATTCTGATTATATAAACACCTACTTTGATAAGTCGAATATAAAATCGGGTATTTACGTTTCTTCGGTTATTATCATTCTTGAAGTATTCATGATTGCTAATACAATTTTCCGACAATTTTTTGAAGAAACAAAACGAGATCCAAAGTGGTTCATAATTCATATCAGTTGTTTTTCAGTTTTATTAATTGCAGCACTTGCACTTTTTATTTATTCTGTCAGACATATTAAAAAGCTTTCATCAAATCGTCATCTCTGGGAAATTTTAAAATTTCTGTTTGCAATAGTTGCACTTGCTTTTGGTATTTATATTTCATTCCTTGATTATCAAAAAGGCGAACAGTTTATAACGCTTATGACAATGACAATTTTTGTTTTTTGTTTTGTTGTCTGGCGTCCTGTTTATTCGATTCTGCTGCTTGGTTCTTCGTATACACTTTTCTTTGTTCTTTGTAATAAAATACAGCCGGCTACGTATGCAACAAAAGTAAATCTTTCAATAGTATTCATTTCTATTTTGATGAGTGCAATTAATGCTTATCATCAGAAGTACAAGGAATCTGAAAAGGATGAAAAGCTTGAGCATACTCAGGGAATCCTTCTAAAGCTTTCGATTAGTGATGAGGTAACAGGAATTGCAAATATGCATTATTTCCGCAGTCAGGCTCTGGAACTTATGCATAATAAAGAAGTCGATATTAATAATCTGATTTTCCTTTTCCTTGATATAGAAAACTTTAAAATACTAAACGAAAAATTTGGTTTCTGGGAAGGAAACACTTTTCTTAGAAACTTTGCTGATATGATAAATCAGGTTTTCAAAGATTCGATTGTTGCACATTTTTCAAACGACAATTTTGTTATTCTTACTAAAAATGAAGCTGTCGAAGAAAAGCTTAATACTTTACGCCGATATTTGCATGGTACTAAATATGATGTAAAGCTTGGACTTAAGGCTGAAAGCTATCGGCCGGAAAATCGTGAATGCCTTCCGCTTATAGCCTGCGATCATGCGCGTTATGCCTGCTATACAATTAAGAAGCGTTATAATCATGATTACTGTGAATATGATAATTCTATGGCAAATAATTTTCAGAAGAAGCAGTACATTATAAATAATATTGATGACGCCATTAAAAATGAATATATCAAGGTTTTCTATCAGCCTGTTATAAATGCAAAAAATGGAAAGCTTTGTGGTCTGGAGGCACTTGCCCGTTGGGAAGATCCAAAGTATGGATTCTTGTCTCCTGCAGATTTTATTCAGACACTCGAAGAATACTATCAGATTTATAAACTTGATTTGTTTGTTGTAGAAAAAGTGTGTCAGCATTTTGTTCATATAATTGAACGCAATCTTCCGCTTATTCCTGTTTCGTTAAACTTTTCGCGCAGAGATTTTGATTCAATTAATCTTGCAGCTGATGTCGAAGCCTGCCTGCAAAAATATCATGTTGACAAAAAATTAATTCACATTGAAGTTACCGAAAGTGCTCTTTCCGAAGATGATGAAAAATTAAAGGCAATTCTTAAAGAGTTCCGTAAGAATGGTTATGCACTTTGGCTTGATGATTTTGGTGCCGGTTATTCGGGTCTGAACGTTCTTAAAGAATATGATTTTGATATGATGAAAATAGATATGAAATTCCTTACAGGTTTTTCCGGAAATAAAAAGGCTCGCCTCATCTTAAAAAACATTATCTCTATGGCAAAGGAACTTAATATGAGTACACTTACCGAAGGTGTAGAAACAGAAGAAGCCTACCAGTTCCTTAAAGAAAATGGCTGCGAGCAGATTCAAGGTTATTTGTTCGGTCGCCCAATGCCAGTCCAGGAACTTTACGAAAAAGTTAAAATTGGAATGTACCAGCTGGATATTCAAAATTAATCTTATAAATTGATTATTTTTCTTATTCTTGTTATATTGTCGTAGTTTCATTCTACAGACAGTTCGAAGTCCTTCCTGTCGTTAAACAAAACCAGGTCAACTCTTACTTCCTGTCATTAATATGTCATTGTTTGGAAATCCTTTAGATGGGGTCCCTGAGCTTGTCGAAGGGCCAAAAGGAAATACCTGCAATTACAAGGAGGCTTTTTATGAATGAACTTTTATTAATCATTACACTTTTGGTTTCTTTTGGAGGAACAATTCTCTTCCTTAAGGTTTTTGGAAAAGGCGGTCTTTTTGCCTGGGTTGGTATTGCAACAGTCTTTGCTAACATTGAAGTTACAATAGTTGTGCATGCATTTGGTATGGACCAGACTCTTGGTAATACACTTTTTGCTGCAACCTTTTTAGCAACAGATATTCTTAGTGAAGTTTACGGAAAAAAAGAAGCAACAAAGGGTGTTCTTGCAGGCCTCTTTACAAGTCTTACATTTATTCTTTTATCATTCATGTGGGTTCACTACATTCCTGCCGAAAGCGACTGGGCAAGTGATTTTGTAAAAGGTCTTTTTACAAACACTCCACGCATGCTGCTTTCGAGCCTGATTGCCTATGCAATTTCTGAATGGATTGATGTTCAGCTTTATCACGCCTGGTGGAATCTTACAGAAAAGAAAACCGGTGACCATAAAAAAATGCTCTGGTTCCGCAATAACTTTTCTACGCTTATCAGCCAGTTTGTGAATATTGTGATTTTTAATTTTGGTGCTTTCTGGGGCATCTACAGCTTTGCAGAGCTTGTTGCAATTACAGGTGCCTGCTATGTAATTTACATAATCACAAGCTTGCTCGACACCCCATTTGTTTACCTGGCAAGAAAAATTGCTGAATCAAAAACAGAATAATAATTCTTTTTACAGTTCTTCGACATCATCATCCCTAAGATTGTCAAAGGCGCCTTCTTCATAAAGAGAAAGGAATGCATTGGCAACTTCGGGATCGAATTGTGTACCTGAATATTGTTCAATTTCCTGAGCGATATAATCAAGCGGCAATTTTTTTCGGTACGAACGTGTTGAACTCATTGCATCAAAAGCATCGGCAACTGCAATAATTCTTGCAACAAGCGGTATTTCTTTTCCAATAAGTCCGTCAGGGTAGCCATGTCCGTCATAACGTTCGTGATGATAGTGTGCTCCGTCTGCAATATCATCTTGAATCTTTACATCTTTAAGAATCTTATAACCTTCCTGCGCATGACTTCTTATTCTGGTAAATTCTTCCGGTGTAAGTCTTCCTGGCTTTGTTAAAATTGCATCCGGAATACTGATTTTTCCAATGTCGTGAAGAAGGCCGATATTGTAATATTTGTCGAGGACTTCCTGATCTGTTATGCCCATTTTATTTGCAAGCATTGTTGTATAAAGAGCCACGCGGTAGGAGTGTCCGTTTGTGTAGGCATCCTTTCCGTCTATACAGTTTGTAAACGCACCAATAATTGATTTTGTAAATTCTTCAAGATTCTTTCTGTATTTTTTATGCGTTTTGATTATCTGCTCGTGGCTCTGGTAAATAAGGAGAACAGATACAAGTGCAACAATACTCATAAAAATACCTGGCAGCACCATAAGATTGTGGTGTGCAAGAATTCTTCCCAAGCGGATAAACCGCAATGTAAGAATTGTCATTGAAAAATAAAACCCGAATTTACGGAAATAAACAACCCAGGCAATAAGTATAAAGGTGCAAAGCGATGTAAAAACTCCCGGAAGTGTAGCATACGGTATTGCAGAATCGCCGATTTGCCACATGCCGCCTCTTGAATTGCCGGCCCATGTGTTTCCGTGTTCACATACAAGGTATAAGAAACATAAGAATAAAAATATAAAAACTTTAAGAATAAATTTTGGAGTGATTTTGAAATGCTTAACTTTTTTTATGAGCTTAGCCATGAATTTTTTCATGAAACTTATCCTCCAAAAAAACAATTAAATCCTTAATAGGGGATTTTACCTACTTATTATAAACGATTTTTGCGTTTGTGTCATTCACAATCTTTGTAAAATCTACTATAATAGGAAGTTATGGAATCACGTAACATTTTTGAAAATCTTTCTTGTATCGATCACAGATACTCATTGTCGGAGGCTGATGCATTTGCAGGCCTTTCTAAATACATTTCGGAAGAAGCAAGCATCCGTTCATGTGCTAAGTGTGAAGCCGCTTTGGTAAAGGCTCACCTTAAGCTTCGCGGCCAGTTGACTGATGAAATTGCAGCCAAGCTTGATAATGTTGCTGCAAACATTGACCCACAGGAAGTTTATACAGAAGAAGAAAAAACAAAGCACAATATCCGTGCTCTTGTAAACGTAATGAAAACTAAGGTAGACAGCGATATTGGTCCGCTTATTCACCTTGGTGCAACATCTGTTGATATTCTTGATACAGCCCTTAGCTGCCGTATGCGCGATGTTACTCAGAACGTTGTGCTCCCAGAACTTAAAAAACTTGAAAATTATCTTTGCGATATAGCTGAACGTGAATGTGCTACTCCACAGGTTGGACGTACTCACGGACAGCATGCTGTTCCTATTACTTTTGGCTGGAGCATCGCAGAATTTGTATCACGACTTGGTAAGTCAATTTTGAAGATTGAAGAATTGAGCAAGGGACTTGTTGGAAAATTAGCCGGACCAGTTGGAAGCTATAACGGTCCGTCGATGATTGTAAAGGATCCTGAAGAACTTGAACGCACTTATGTAGGCTTCCTGGGACTTCAGCCAAGTGAATATTCTAACCAGCTTGTTGAGCCTGAATATGTTCTGCGCCTCTTGCTCGAGATGAACGTTGCCTTTGGAATTATTGCAAACCTTGCTGATGATCTTCGTAACTTGCAGCGCTCTGAAATTGGTGAAGTTTTTGAATACTTTGCTGCAACACAGGTTGGTAGTTCGACAATGCCTCAGAAGCGCAATCCTTGGAACAGCGAGCACGTAAAATCACTTTGGAAAGCAATGTGTCCACGCGTAATTACATTCTATATGGATCAGATTAGCGAACATCAGCGTGACCTTACAAACAGTGCAAGCCAGCGCTTTATTGCAGATTATGTAAGCGGCTTTACAATGGCAGTTGCACGTATGAACAGCGTTGTTAAAGGATTGCAGGCAGATAAAGAAGGAATGGCACGCAATCTTGAAAATGCCGGTGGAAAGGTAAAGGGTGGTGTACTTGCAGAACCGGCTTATATCTTGCTTGGCGAAGCAGGCTACAACGATGGTCATGAAGTTATCCGTAAAATTACTCTGGAAGCAGAACAGAGTGGCAAGACTTTCTTTGAAGTTCTTAAAACTCACGAAAAAGAATATGCAGATATTACAGCTCAGCTTGAAAAACTGGGTGTAGAAAATCCTGCTAACTTCTTTGAGCATCCAAGCAATTACTGTGGCCTGGCAGCAGTTAAATCAAAACGCCTTGCACAAAAGTATAAGGAGTTAATGAAGTAATTAATATGGGTAAGTATATTTTAAAACGTATTCTGCTTGCATTGTTCACAGTGTTTTTAATCTGCGTAATTACATTTGCTCTTATGAACGCAATTCCTGGTGGACCGTTCAACCGCGAAAAGGCTTTAAGCGAAGCCACAATTGCCACCTTGAATGCAAGATATAATCTTGATAAACCGCTGCCTGTTCAGTTTGTAAAATATATGGAGCGACTTTTACATGGCGACTTTGGTGTAAGCCTCAAAAATGGAAGAGAAATCAAAGAGATTATCCACGAATCTTTTCCTATTTCATGTCGCCTTGGACTTTCTGCTGTAACTTTGGCTCTTATTCTTGGAACTATTTTTGGAAGTCTTGCTGCTCTTTTAAGAAACAAATGGCCGGACAGAGTAATCATTTTCTTTTCTACTTTGTTTACAGCAGTACCAAGCTTTGTTCTTGCAACACTTCTTTTGCTTGTTTTTAGTATTAAACTTGGCTGGGTGCCTGTATGGTCTGTTGATAATACAAATTATCTCTTGCCGGTAATTGCGCTTTCCGCATATCCAATGGCTTATACAACTCGTCTTGCAAAAACAAGTATGCTCGATGCTTTGAGTCAGGATTATATCCGTACGGCAAAGGCAAAGGGTGTTTCAAAATACAAAATCATTTTTAAGCATGCTCTTCGTAATTCGCTGCTTCCAATTATTACTTATGCAGGACCGGAAATTGCATACATCATTACAGGTTCAATGGTTGTAGAAACAGTTTTTACAGTCGGAGGAATCGGTTCAAAATTTGTAAGCGCAATTTCTAACCGCGACTATACAATGATTATGGCAACTACAATCTTCCTTGCAACTCTTATGGTTGTAGCAAATGTTATCTGCGATTTACTTTATAAGCTTGTAGATCCAAGAATCAAATACGATTAATAAAAAGTTCACAACCAAAAAGGATATTAAATATGACAACTTTTGATGTAAATAAAACACCTAAAAAAGCCGCATTAAGTCTTCAGCTTGATCTTGAAAAATTTGAAAAAGCAACAGATGAAGAAAAAAAGCAGCAGGATGTAATGAGCGAAAGTACTACCTTCATTAAGGATGGTATGAGAAAGCTCTTTAAAAATCCGCTGGCTGTTGCAAGTATAATTGTACTCAGTCTTATTATTGTTACTATTATTGTAGCACCACATATTGTTCCTTACAGTTATGAAGAAATTCTTTCTGTAGATGGCAGACGCGACAAGGGGGCAAAAAATCTTAAACCTTTTGAATACAGCAAGGCAGAACAGGCCTATATTGAACAGGGTAACTTCCGCTTTCCACATATCTTTGGAACAGACGAACAGTGCCGTGATTATTTTATCCGAGTAATTTACGGAACCCGCGTTTCTCTTGTTGTAGGTTTTTTTGCAAGCCTTATTGTTCTTATTATAGGAATTGTTTATGGAAGTATTTCCGGCTATGCGGGAGGGAAGGTCGACTTAATAATGATGCGAATAGTCGATATAATTTATTCGCTGCCCGATATGCTTGTAATTATTTTGCTTTCGGTTGTACTTTCGCATGTACTGCAGTTTAAGTCGGGCTCCTTCCTTGCAAGCATGGGTTCAAATATGGTTTCGCTTTTTATTGTATTTGGACTTTTGTACTGGGTTGGAATGGCACGCCTTATCCGAGCACAGATTCTTTCAATTAAGGAAAATGAATATATTCTTGCGGCTCGTTCAATTGGTGCAAAACCGGGACACATTATCCGCAAACACATAATTCCAAACTGTCTTTCTGTTATTATTATTTCTACTGCACTTCAGATTCCTTCTGCAATTTTTACAGAAAGTTATCTTAGCTTCGTAGGTCTTGGTGTTCAGGCTCCAATGCCTTCCTTAGGTTCGCTTGCAAACTCTGCACGCGGTGGTTTACAAAGTTATCCGTTTAAGCTTGTTTTCCCTGCGCTCATGATTTGTCTTATTGTTCTTAGCTTGAACCTTCTTGGTGACGGCTTGCGCGATGCATTTGATCCTAAGTTGAATAAATAAAGGTATTGCTATGAGTGAAGTATTATTAAGTGTTCAGGATTTACATACCGCATTTAAAACAGACAAAGGCGATGTTCAGGCAGTAAACGGAATTTCTTTTGACTTAAATGAAGGCGAGATTTTAGGAATAGTAGGGGAGTCTGGTTCTGGAAAAAGTGTAACAGCTTATTCTATCATGCAGATTCTTGCAGATAACGGCTACATCGAAAGCGGCAAGATTTTATATAAAGGTAAAGACCTTGTTTCCATGGACAGCGATGAAATGAAAAGCTTCCGCGGAAAATGCTGCTCAATAATTTTCCAGGATCCAATGACAAGTTTGAATCCTGTTTTTACAATCGGCAACCAGCTTAAAGAAGCAATCAAACTTCATACAGATAAAAAAGGCGACGAGCTCCAGAAGCGTGCCGTAGAAATGCTTGAGCTTGTAGGAATTAATGAACCTAAACGCCGTCTTAAGCAGTATCCGTTTGAGCTTTCTGGTGGTATGCGCCAGCGTGTAATGATTGCGATGGCTCTTGCCTGTGAACCGGATATTCTTATTGCAGACGAGCCTACAACCGCGCTTGACGTTACAATTCAGGCACAGATTCTTGAAGAGATTCAGCGCCTGCAGAAAAAGATGGGCATGGCTGTAATTCTTGTTACTCATGACCTTGGCGTAATTGCAAATATGTGTGACGACATTATTGTTATGTACGGTGGCCGTGTTTGCGAGCGCGGAACTGCAGACGAGATTTTTTATAATTCAAAGCACGAATACACAAAGGGCTTGCTCAAGTCTATCCCAAATGCAGATAATATGAACACAAAACTGGAGCCAATCAGCGGAACTCCAATTAATCTTTTGAATCTTCCAAAGGGTTGTGCTTTCTGTGCCCGCTGTAAAAATGCAATGAAAATCTGTCTTACAGAACAACCGGATGAGCTTTTCATTAACGACAATCATATTGCGTCCTGCTGGATGAACGTAAAAGAAGCACTTGAGGAGATTAAAAAATGAGCAAGATTATAGAAGTTCAGAACCTAAAAAAATATTTTCCTGTTCGTTCCGGTTTTAAAAAACTTACACTCAAGGCTGTAGACGATGTTTCATTTTCTATTGATAAGGGAGAAACTCTAGGACTTGTAGGTGAGTCTGGCTGTGGAAAAACTACAGTTGGTCGAACACTTCTTCATCTTTATAAGCCAACAGATGGAAAGGTTTTATTCGAAGGTCAGGAAATAAATGAAAAAAATATTACCGAAATGCGCAAGAAAATGCAGATGGTTTTCCAGGATCCGTATTCTTCTTTGAACCCGCGCATGACGGTAGAAGATATTATTGGTGAACCACTTGATGTTCATCATCTTTATTCAACAAAAGCAGAACGCCGTGAAAAGATTTTGAATCTTATGGAGTTAGTTGGACTTAACTCTGAACACGCAACCCGCTATGCCCACGAGTTTTCTGGTGGACAAAGACAGCGTATTGGTATTGCCCGCGCTCTTTCTGTAAATCCGGAATTTATTGTCTGTGATGAACCTGTTTCGGCACTTGATGTTTCCATTCAAGCGCAGATAATCAATATGTTCGAAGAGCTTCAGGATAAGCTTGGAATTGCATATCTTTTTATTGCACACGACCTTCTTGTTGTTCAGCATATTTCAAAAAGAATTGCAGTTATGTATCTTGGAAAGCTTGTAGAAATTGCAGATTCAGATGAGCTTTGTAATAATCCGCTTCATCCATATTCAATGAGTCTGCTTTCGGCAGTTCCAATTCCGGATCCAAAAATTGAACGTGCCCGCAAACGAATTGTGCTCGAAGGTGATGTTCCAAGTCCTCTTCATATGCCGGAAGGATGTCCGTTCAGAACACGCTGTCGTTTTGCAACCGAACAATGTGCAAAAGAAATGCCGCCGCTTACAGACAGAGGCAACGGACATTTTTCTGCATGTCATAATAAGTAATCATAAAAATAAGGAGATATATTTTATGAAAAAATTTTTATCAAAAATGATTGTTCCTCTTGGAGCAGTTCTTGTTTGTGCTTGTCTTATCGGCTGTTCAAAAAAAGAAGCAGCTAAAGATACAGCAGCACAGGCTTCTAGTCAGGCACCTGTAAAAAGTGCTTCAGAATTGGTAAGCAAGTCATTTATTGATCCAGTAAAGGGCTGGTCAAAGTATGACGAACTTATTAAGCAGATTAAGCTTGAAACAAATTATGTAACACGTACTCAGAAAATGCACGAAGCAGAAGATATTCTTATGTCTAACTTCTGTGTAATTCCTTTGTACTACTACAATGATGTTTACTTGCAGAAATCTTATGTAAGCGGAATCTATGCAAACGCTTTTGCTACAAAGTTCTTTATGTATGCAAAAATGAGCAATGGTGCAAAAACACTCCGCATCAACCTTGCATCTGAACCAGATTATCTTGACCCGGCTTTGAACTCTTCTGTTGATGGTGCTTGTCTTGCTGCTAACTCATTCAGTGGTCTTTACACTTACAATGACAAGGGTGTAACAGTTCCAGCTTGTGCAGAAGGTTACACAGTAACACCTGATGGTTTGACATACACAGTAACTCTTAAGAAGGGACTTAAGTGGTCAGACGGTTCTGCTTTGACAGCAGAAGATTTTGAATACTCATGGAAGCGTGCTGTTGATCCAGATACAGCTGCAGACTATGAATATATGTTCTCTGGCTTCGACGGCTATGATGATGGAAATCTTAATGTAAAGGCAGTTGATGCAACAACTCTTCAGTTTGTTCTTGCAGCTCCATGTGCTTACATCGAAGACCTTATGGCATTCCCAACATTCTATCCAGTTTGCAAGAAATATGTAGAAGCTCATTCTACAAAAGACCAGCCAGGTGCATGGTGTACAGATGCAGGCTTTGTAAGCAATGGTGCTTATGTTTGTACAGAATGGAAGCACGATGTTTCTATGACATATACAAAGAACCCATACTGGTACGATGCTGCAAATGTTACAGTAGAAAAGCTTGAGTTTATGCTTTCTGCAGATGATACAGCTATTTTTGCTGCTTACAATGCAGGAAACCTTGATTTTGCTGACTCTGTTGCAACAGACGAAATTGCAAAGCTTTTGGAAACAAAGAACAGCGAATTCTACATTGTTGACGAACTTGGTACATACTATGTTGCATTCAACGCAAAGAGCAAGCTCTTTAATGGAAAAACTCCGGAAGAGGCAGCTTGTATGAGACAGGCATTCTCTATTCTTGTTGACCGCGAATACATCTGCGAAAACATTGGACAGACAGGTCAGGTTGCAGCTAACGCATTTATTCCTCTTGGAATGGCAGACGGAAACGGCGGATTGTTCAAGTCTGATGCAACAGCTCAGGGTTACTTTGATCCTTATGCAATCAACAAGGATCCGGCTGGAACTACAGCAAAAGCAAAAGAGCTTCTTATGGCTGCCGGCTTTAAGTTTGGTGATGATGGAAAACTCAGTCCGGAAACACCAATCGATATTGAATATCTTACAAACCAGACTTCTGGACACATTGCAATTGCAGAATCTATGCAGCAGGACTTTGCCGCTGTAGGTATTAAGATGACAATTCAGGTTCAGGATTGGAACGTATTCCTTGAAGAACGCAAGAACGGAAACTTCGACATTGCACGCGAAGGTTGGATTGCAGACTTCAACGACCCAATCAACATGCTTGAAATGTGGACAACAACTTCTGGAAATAACGACTGCCAGTTTGGTAGATAATTTTTCTTAGAATAATAACAAAGATAAAAAAAGGTGGTCCCTGAGCTTGTCGAAGGGCCACCTTTTTTTATGTCATGCGGGGTTTTAGGGGTGCAACCCCTAGGCGAAGGGGGTGCGGCGCAACGAAGTGCGACGCAGGGGGAAGACTTTCCCCCTCATTATTTTATGCATGACAAATTCGTCTTTCGCATTCGTGATAAATCTCAGAAGTCTTAGCTACAACTTCTGCTGGAACTTCCTTAATTGTAGGGTCGCCGGCAAGGTTGTGCTCTTTGAGCCAGTCGCGGAGGAACTGCTTGTCGTAGCTTGCAGGACTTCCACCAACTTCATATTTAGATGCATCCCAGAAGCGTGAACTATCCGGAGTAAGAACTTCGTCTGCAAGAGTAAGCTCGCCATTTTCATCAAGGCCAAATTCAAACTTTGTATCTGCAATGATGATGCCGTTTGCAGCTGCGTGTTCATAGCATTTCTTGTAGATAGCAAGAGCAACCTGTTCAATTTTTGTTCCAAGCTCTTCGCCAAGATCATCCTTCATATACTGCAAGGTTACGTTAATGTCGTGGCCTTCTTCTGCCTTTGTAGAAGGAGTTACGATAGGCTCGGCTAACTTTTCTGCCTGCTTGTATTCTTTATCAAACTTGTGACCAAGGAATGGCTCGCCTTTTTTGTAAGCTTCGTACATAGAACCAAACATATATCCGCGAACAATAACTTCGTAAGGAATCATCTT
>JAGCTZ010000167.1 GCA_017963165.1 Treponema sp. | reverse complement strand
TTATGTTGATAACGAGCTTAAGTCAGACTCTGCTATCAATGCCGCAAACAAATTGATTGATATTGATAAGGTTCTTGCATCAATCGGACCAGAAGGTTCAGGACGCGCAATTCCTGCCGGTGAAATCTACAACGACATGAAGGTGCCGATGATTACACCTTGGGCTACAAACCCTAAGGCTACAGAAGGTCGTCCTTTCTGTTTCCGTGCCTGCTTCCTTGATCCGTTCCAGGCACCAGTTGCTGCAAAGTTTGCAAGCGAGCAGTTTGGCGGAAAGAACGTAGCAATCGTTTACAACCTTGAAGATGACTATTCAAAAACACTTGCTGAACTCTTTAAGAGCGAGTGGGAATCAAAGTACGGAAAGGTAGTTGTATTTGAATCATTTGGTCAGAAAGACCAAGACTTCAGCGTACAGCTTACAAAGGTTGTAAACTCAACTGCTGACTTCCTTTACCTCCCGGACTACTACAACTTTGTTGGATTGATTACTTCACAGGCAAAAGACCTCGGCTGGTCAAAGCCTGTTATGGGTTCAGACTCATGGGGTTCTGCAGACTTGTTCCCTCTCTCTAAGGGAGCTGTAGTTGGTGCTTACTTTACAACACACTACGCAGCTAAGGGTGCAACAGGAAAAACAAAGGAATTCATTGACAAGTATGTAAAGGCTTACGGTTATGTACCAGATGATGTTGCTGCCCTTACATACGATGCAACTTACATTGTTCTTCAGGCAATTCAGGATGCAGGTCTTACAGGAAACCTTAAAAAGGACCGTGTAGCTATCAAGGATGCAATGGGTAAGATTAAGAGCTTTGCCGGTGTAACAGGAAATATGCAGTTTACTCCGGATGGAGACCCTGTTAAGGAAGCCGTTGTAGTTCGTGTAACAAAAGAAGGCGAGTTCGAATATGTAAAGAGTTTGAAGCCATAAGCTGGCAATAAATTATAAAACTGGTGGTCCGAAAGGTTTGGCCACCAGTTTCTGGCCGCTGATTGATTTTGTACGATGGAGGTGTGTATGACATTTTTTATTCAAAATATTTTTAATGCCCTTCAGTGGGGCAGCTTTTATTCAATGATCGCCCTTGGCTATTGCCTTGTTTATGGTGTTTTAAGACTTATCAATTTTGCTCATGGCGACATATTCATGACATCTACCTACATCGCATTTTTTATTGTAGCTGGATTGACAGCAAAGTTTGCAGGTCTTACAGGAGTTCCTTTATTTGTAATCACTCTTGTTTCTACAATGGCACTTACTGCACTTTTAGGTGTCGGAATAGAAAAAATTGCTTATAAACCCCTTAGAGCAAAGGGAGCAAACAGACTTTATGTAGTTATTACAGCCTTAATGATAGGCTTCATTCTTGAAAATGGAAATCTTGCAATTCTTGGTGCATCTGCAAGAAGCTTCCCTGATATTCTTCCAAAGTATGTATGGAATATCGGACCGGTTACAATCACCAGCCTTAAGGTTCTGGTTATTGTAAGTGCGGTTGTGATTTTTCTTATTCTGCAATTCATAGTTCAGAAGACAACACTCGGAATGAGTATGCGCGCCATTTCTTATGACAAATTTGCAATTCCTTTAATGGGAATTCCTGTAAAGACAGTTATCACTTTTACATTTGCCCTTGGTTCTGCCCTGGCAGCAGT
>JAGCTZ010000166.1 GCA_017963165.1 Treponema sp. | reverse complement strand
GCTTGCTCCGCCACCTTTTGTATTTCGGGCAAATACTTCTTTAATTTCGAGTTCATCTACTGTTTTGCTGACAATTCTTACAAAATGATTTTGTGGAACCAGTTCGTCCAGACTTGGTGGCAGGAGCCACTGCTCGCCCTGACTATATGGTTTGTATGTGATTTTATCGCTTACGCCTCTGCTCATATTTAAATTTTAGCAGATTTGCATTCACTTGTAAATTTAAAAATAATAAGGGCTGCCCCATACTTTTGGGACAGCCCCTTTTTTAACAAGTTACAATATACCGCTGGAATTTAACCAGTGGTATAAGACCAATTAGTGCTTGATTGTGTAAGTATATTCGATTGTGTTGTCAGAAGTATCTGTTACAGATACCTTAATAGCATCACCTTCGTACATACTAACATTTTGAAGAGTTGCAGTAGCTCCTACAGGTCTTTCATTTGAATCAGCCTGGTATTGTACTCTTGGTGTGTTGTTGTCTGCGCCAGATACATTATCTGCTGTGAGGTTTTCATTTGTCTGACCAATATACTGTACTGTTACACGTTTAATCCATTCATCATTTGAGATTGTGATAGTAATGTTGCCAAGAGCAGTTACAGTGTTGTTTGTTGTTCCACCTAAACCATCATCTTCGGTCTTAGGATTAGCACCTGTTCCAACAAATTCAAGGTCTGTCTCTTGAGCAGTAGCACCTGTAGCATTTTGTAGTGTACTACCAGTAATACCGGCAATTGTAATGTCAAGTTTGCCACTGGCGATTGTGTTAGCAGACTTATCTTCAAGAACCTTGTGGTAAAGAGTTCTTACACCATTGAATTCTTTAAGAATTACTACTTCAACTGTTGAATCACCATAGCGGAATGCATCGTCGCCCAATGTTGCTTCAAGGAATGTCTTGTCATTGTCTTCTTGGTAAAGTCTGTAGTTTGGAACAGTAATATTGTCATTATATTTGTTTTTACCAACAATACCACGTGTTCCCTGAAGAACATAATCCTCAGATTCAGCTGTCTTTACGAATACTGTATATTTAGCAAATGATCTTGTTTCAGTACTATAAGCAGTTGCGAATCTGAATGCCAGTGATCTTCCGTTTCCAACATCATTAACAGAAGTTGTAATACCACTTGCTGTCGCATTTGTTACATACTCAAGTTCTGTAACGATAGAACTATCCTCGAGCATTTCATTGATGTTAAGATTTGAAGCATTTGTAGCAGGAGCAGTTGCATAAACAAGACTTGATGAAGCTGTGTCATCATAGTGAATGTCTGTGTAGATTCCATTTTCATCGAACAGAGCAACGTTTATAGGCGCATTTGCTCCAAAGTAGTTTGTTGGAGTAATTGTGATTTCATCTTTTTCTGTGTTGAAAGTGTATGTACTTTCGTAGATGTATTCACTTGCAGCAACTGTCCATTCATCATAATCAGCATCTGTAAGAACTGGTAATGTTGTAACAGAACCTATTGGTTTTGTATATATTCTGTCGTCATAATTAGGAGTGTACAATACTGCCTTATAGCCGTCTACAGGATGAGTAAACTTAAGAACGATAGGCTGCTTGTAAGATGTCAAGTAATCTGGAGTTGGAGCAGAAGTGTTTGTACGTAATGTACTGTCTTCTGTAACTACCTTTGTACCAATAATCTTAACTGCAAGATACTTAGGATCTGTGCCAGTTCCTGCTGAAACTACATATCCACCATCTTTGAGAGTATCTTCGAATGAGTCTGTAGTAGTACCGAATGTTTTGTTTTCTGTTGAGAACAAGATGTTTCCATCTGCATCTTCAACCTGAATCCAAACTTTGTAAGTTGTGTCAGCATTTGGTTCAGCAATCATAACATCAGAAGAAATTCTGAATGTGTCTGTTGCTGTATTAACAGGTGTTACATTTTCAGCACTAAGAACATTGTCTGAACTGTCATAGATTTCCCACTTGATCTTTGAATCAGCTGGAATTGTGCTAGAGAATTTAACATCGACAGGTGTTCCTGGAAGGAGAGGATCGAAGTTGTAATTAACAACATCTTCTCCCCAAGACTGTGTTACTGTAGCAAGCTGTTCTGCAGCAATGATTGTGTAAGGTTTGATTATAACTTTAAGACCATTGTCGTTTGCTGTAAAGATACTCTTACCAGAAATTGTATCCTTTTCGAATGAATCATCAGATCCAGAGAGAGGGAATTTTTCTGCTGTGTTGAAGAGAATTGCTGCATCTTCTTCTGCAGATTCTTTAACAGTAAGTGCAATGTAGTATGTTGCTGTTCCTGTTGCTGTGTTAGCTGTATCATCGATGATAAGATTTTCATCATTAACAGTTACAGTTGCACCATTCTTTGTTGCTGTTCCAGTACTGATTGGTGTAGTGCTGGTAGAGCTATCGTAGAGAGCGTATTCTACAACAGAAGCTGCTGGAAGAGCAGAATCAAATGTGAATGTAAGTGCAGACTTTGGTTCAAAACTAGCAATAGCATCTGCATCTTCATCATAGAGGTTTGTTCCTATGAGAGTGAGAGGCTTGATGTAGAATTTAAGACCCTTGTTTGCAGTAAACATTTGCTTACCGGTAATGGTATCCTTTTCGAATGTGTCACTAGCAGTAAGAGGGAATTTATTTTCTGTGCTGAAGAGAATTGCTGCATCTTCTTCTGCAGATTCTTTGATTGTAAGAGCAACAAAATATGTAGAAACACGAGTTGCTGTTGCTGCATTGTCTTCATCATAGATGAGGTTTGCATCATTTATAGTTACTGTTGCCTCAGACTTTGTTCCAGTTCCAGTACTGATTGGGGTAGTGCTGGTGCTGCTGTCGAAGATAGAGTATTCAATAACAGAATCTGCTGGAAGTTCAGAATCAAATGTGAATGTAAGTGCAGATTTTGGTTCAAATGTTGCAATGGTATCAGCTTCTTCGTCATAGAGGTTTGTTCCTACGAGAGTGAGAGGCTTAATGAAGAGTTTAAGACCCTTGTCGTTTGCAGTAAAGATACCCTTGTCTGTAATGATATCATTTTCAAATGTGTCACTAGCAGTAAGAGGGAAGTTCTTTTCTGTGCTGAAGAGAATTGCTGCATCTTCTTCTGCAGATTCTTTAATTGTAAGAGCAACAAAGTATGTAGAAATACGAGATGCTGCTGCTGCATGGTCTTCATCATAGATGAGGTTTGCATCATTAACAGTTGCTGTAGCACCTGTCTTTGTTGCTGTTCCATTGCTGATTTCGTCACCTGTGCTGTCGAAGAGTGTGTATTCCACAACAGAAGCTGCTGGAAGGTCAGCATCAAATGTGAATGTAAGTGCAGATTTTGGTTCAAATGTTGCAATCTTAGCTGTACCTTCAGCATTTTCGTCATAGATGTTTGTTCCTATGAGAGAAAGAGGCTTTACATACAACTTGATTGTTCCAAAGCCGAGCTTTGATTCTGAAGTATCGCCTGGCTTATCAAACAAAGCCTTAACTGTGTTATCGCCTTCGAAATCAGATGAAGCGTTGTATGTCCATGCATTTGTTGTAGAGAACAATGTTACATCGGCTGTGTTTACAGCATTGATATCGATGAAGTATTCTGTTTCTCGCTTTGCATCACCAGTTGATTTGTCAGCAACTGGGATAAGGTTAGCAGCAGAAACTGTTGCTGTTGCACCTGTTAATGTAGCCTGTCCGTCGTCAACCTTAACAGCTGTATTTCCGTTACCATCGTATCTGTACAATGTGTAGTAAACCTTATCAGGAGCAGCACTGAATGTGAATGTCATTGGAGTAGAAGCGTCAATTACATTTGCAAGGTCATAATATGGAATATCACTTGCAGTGTTATTCAATGCTACAAGGCTTGTGTCTACCAGTGTAATTGCAGCATAGATGCGGTACTGTGTGTCTTTTGACCACTTTGTCCAAGAGGCTGAAGTATTTGTGTCTCCTGTTGTTCCATCTTCAGCGATTACATTTGTGAAATTACCAAGAACAATTGTATCGTTAACTGTTCCTACATCAGAAAGTGGAACGTAAACGATAGATGCATCAGTACTGTCAATGTAGTTCTTTGGTGAACTTGCAGGGTTTTGAGTTGTAACTGTACCAACTCCTACAGTCATTTCTGATTTGTAGATTGGCATGTTGAATGTAACCTTAAGAACATCAGAAGGCTTTACATCAACAATAGAACGAGAAGCTACGGCATTAGCAGGAAGTCTATCAATTACATCAACGTCCAATATCTTAAGGGTGAGTCCCTTGAAGCTAAAGTCAGTAATTAAATTGATTTTCTTTTCTGTGCTAGATGTGCTTGTAACAGCTCCAACTTTGTTGATTTCGCGAAGCTTAACGCTTCCATCTTCTGCTTCAAGATCTTTGAGAGCAATGTAATATCGACCATTCTCTTTGAATTCAGGATTCTTAGAAGTAATTGTTAATACTTTGCCTGTTGTATCAAGAGTATAGATGTAGTCATTTACAGCATTACCAACAGTGACGTTGTTTCCATTGATGGTGACAACGTTGATTGAAGTAATATTGTCTTCATCAAAAGCCTTAAGCTTCTTGCTGAAGGTCAACTTGATTGCTTCTTCAGTAGCTGTGCTTGCATCTTCAACTAATACATCAAGATAAGCACCGTCGAAAGCAAAGTTTGTAGTTGCTTTGAAGTCGTTTTGTACACTAGGAGTTGCATCTTCCTTATCACCAAGTTCGCGAACATAAGTACTTCCGTCTTTAGCTTCAAGACCTTTAAGTGTGATTTCGTAGCGACCTTCATACTTGAAGATAGGATTTAAAGATTCAATTGTTACAATAGTATTTGTTGAATCAATAGAAGCTATGTAGTCTTCAACTGTATCGTCACCACACTTAATTGATGTAATATTATTTGCTTTTGAGAATGATTTAAGTGGCTTATCAAAAGTCAAAGTAAATCCTTCTTTTCCTGTAATTGTAGCCTTTTCAACTTTTACATCAATATAGTTGTCAAAGAATACTTCAAGAGCACTTCCGTCAGATGCAGCACCTGTCTTCCAGTAGCTGAAATCTTTGTTGTAGAATTCTTTAGAAGAACCACTGTTTTCTTTTACTTTGATAGTAACTTTGTTAGGAATTGCATCAACGGCAGGAGTTGTAGTTGAATCGCCTGCTTGTCCAGTTACCTTCCAGAATTCAAGTACAGGAGTAATAGTAAGCTCTGTCCTGTCTTCGTTCCAAGCTTCGTCGTAAGCTGTATTTGTTCCTGAAAGTGTAAGAGCAATTTTTTCGTTCATTGGCTTTGAGAATTCAAGAACGATTGGATCCTTAAGATCGATGTAGTCATTGTAGTCGTTAAGGGTCTTTGTAGAAATAGATACCCAAACCTTTGTATCGAAGTACAAATCAAACTCATCATTAAGGAATTTTTTTGCACCATCTACGGCTTCACCGCTAAGTTTAATTGTAGGAGTACCTTCTACTGTCCAGTAACCAGCAACAGGAGTGATTGTTGCCTTTGTTTTGTCTGTACTCCATTCGATTGTATATTCGCCTGTGCCAAGGTCTTTGAGAGAAGAAGTAGTAGCTGGAGTAGTAGAACCAGAAGAACTAGAAGAACTAGAAGCACTCTTATTTTCTACAGAAAGATTAAGCATTGGCTTGCTGAATGTAAATTCAAGAGCATCCTTTGTTGTAAGAAGTTTGCCTGAAGAAATTGAATCAACATTTGTAGCTGTTACTGCAATCTTGTCGTTCTGAGCATAGAGAAGGAATACAGCAGATAAACTGTTGTTAGTACCATTTAACTTAACTTTTGTTGTTGTTGTTGTTGAAACATTTCCAGAAGTATTTGTAACTGTCAGATTAACAACATCTTGAAGTGTGCCGTTGTTTGTAATCTTTAATTCTGCTGATTCGCTTGAGAATATGTATTCTTTGTCATTAACAGTTTCAAAGAATGAATCTACAGAGAAAGACAGTGGAACACCAGAAGGAAGACCTTCAAAAGTGAATTTTCCATTTTGGTCTACCTGTGCTGTATATGTGTATGTACCAGCAGCAGTATTTGAAAGTATTTGATTACCAGCACCCAAGTAACCTGTGTTTACACCACTATTTCCTGCTGGAATTGCTGGTGTATATGATGCACGTACAACAGGCTTAGAAGTTGGAACATAAGTTGTTGCATCGTAAGTTGTTGCATCCTTTGTCTTAAGCTGGAGTTCAATCTTACCAGAGAAAGAAGCATCCAAAGGAATCAATACAGCCTTTGCGAATGTTGAATAGAATTCTCTGTAAGTTGCATCATAAGCAGCTTCATCTGCAAGGTCTGCCATTGCTTTTGCGATGATTTTCATTACATCTTCGGCATTGCTTGTTGTTGTTACAGTTTTATCTATAACAGAATCACCATTGCTTGAAGTTGTTGATGTTGTTGTTGTTCCAAGTCCTGTAGAAGCGCCATTTGTACCAGTAGTAGCAGTGGCACCTGCATAAGCACCAAGAATAGCATTGAACTGCTTTGACAAATCGCTGAGCATTGACTTGTAGTTCTTAGCAGCTTCTGTTTCAGTTTCCTGTGAAGCAACATAAATAGCAGGAACTACAGCAGAAAGATATCCTTTCTTTGTTGCTGTAATTGCGTAGGCAGTAGAACTTCCTGTTAAATCTGTTGTTGCAGATGTTGCAGATGTGGAACCAGCTGGTGTAGCTTGTGTTCCTGTAGGATAGTAATTACTTAACTTTTTAAGATCGTTTGCACTTACACCAGTGATCTGGAATTCACCACCGGCATTTGTAGTTGCAGTTTTATTTCCAAGAGTTACGGTTGCATCCTTTACAGGTTCGCCGCGGTTATCTACTACATAACCCATTACGTAACCTGTTGGTGCAGCCTTCTCAGAATAAAGTTCTGGAGCGGTTGCTCCCTCCGACGTTTCATTCTTACAGCCGATAAGGACTGAAGAAGCCAAAAGAATCGCTACGGATAGCAGCGATACTAACCTTTTTTTCATGAATAAACCTCCTCTCAGTTTTTTTTAAATATGTCATGAAAACATTTTTCCATTATAACACCACCTATATCAGTTTGCAATAAAAACGTTTTACATTTTGAAATAAAAACGTTTTACATTTTGAAATAAATCTCAGAACCTCCACATTATAAAAGAATGAAATTTAATTATAAAAAATGCGGAGTGGGGGTTCTGGCTTTGTGGAGCATAGTACGCTGGAAGTGCAAAGCTGCCGCAGGCAGATTTGCACGGTAGAATAATTTCTATTCAGCGTACTCGGCGGAACAAAGACAGGTTCCCCACGGGAGCATTTTTTCATAGTTAATATCTCACGGTTTATAATATGGAGGTTCCGAGAATAAATAAAAAAATTCTTCCTTTTTTAAAAATATGGTTTATAATTATGGTATCTACTTTATAAAGGAGTTTATATTATGGCAAAAGGAAAGGATTACTTTGGATTGGGAAGACTTGTAAGTATTATTCTTGCAATTATTCCTGTAACTGCCTGGCTTTTGGGATGGCTTACCAGATTTAAGGAAGGAAAAATCGTAGCAGGTATTATCCGTCTGTTATTTGGTTGGAATATCATTTGGATTATTGACTTAATCCTGATGATTTTGAACGGAAAAATTCTCCGCGTTTTGAATTGCTAGGATTTTACTGGTAAATAAAAAAAGGAATGTGCCGGAAGATTTTCTGATAACGGGCGAATATCATTTTTGTTCTGTTCGTTCGCTATCAAAAAATCTTCCGGTTCTTTTTTTATCTGCTTGTGCTTAATTTCTGCTTTGCTTCGTATCTTGCAACAGCTTCTTTAATCAGCAAATCTACCAGCGCTTCAAACTTTAATCCCGCTGCATTGCACATTTTTGGGAACATGCTTATTTGTGTAAAGCCAGGCATTGTGTTTATTTCGTTAAGGTAAACTGCCTTTGAATCTTTATCTATAAAAAAGTCTACGCGTGCAAGTCCTGTTGCGTCCAAAACCTTGTAGGCGGCACAGGCTGTCTTTCTGATTTTTTCAAGATCGTTTTCAGAAAGCTCTGCAGGTATTATAAGCTTTGCGCCGTCCGGATCGTTGTATTTTGCATCAAAATCATAGAAAGTATGGCTTGGTGCAATTTCGCCTGGAATATAAGCTGTAACTTCTTCTACATCGCTGTCGGCAGGGAATGTTACAGAGTTGCCTGTTACGCTGCATTCAATTTCGCGGGCGTTGATAGATTTTTCTATTAAAACTTTATCATCCCACGAAAAGGCTTCCATAATTGCAAAATCAAGTTCCTTGCGGTTAGTTGCTTTTGCAGCACCGTTTGAACTTCCTGCACAGCATGGTTTTACAAACATCGGATAACTTAATTCTTTTTCTGTTTCTTCAATCACTGCATCGTAAACTATGCTGTCCAGGACAACCGAGCGTTTTATGCAGACATAAGGTACAACCGGAAGTCCAACGCTCTGCCATATCATTTTTGTTTTTTCTTTATCCATTGTTATTGCCGAAGCAAGATGTGTACAGCCAACATAAGGAATATCTGCCATTTCAAAAAGTCCCTGAATTGTTCCGTCTTCTCCGTAAGTTCCGTGAAGGGCAGGGAAAACTACATCAATATCAAGCGGAGTACCGGCAACTGTAAAAGCGTTTTTCTTTGCACCAGGCACTACGCTTACTGCATTTGTTTCACCTTCCTTAATTGTGAATACTGCTTTTTCATCGCTGCAGATTCTTTTATATTCATCTTCCGGCTGTAAATACCATTTGCCGGCTTTTGTAATTCCTATAAGAATTACGTTGTTTTCTTTTTTGATTCCGCGTGCAATTGCTGCTGCCGAAATCAAACTTATTTCGTGCTCGCCGGAACGTCCACCATATATTACTGCTATGTTCATATTATTCCCCTTGTGGTCCCTGAGCCTGTCTAAGGGCCATTTCTTTTAATGCTTTTTTTGCTTCACTAATTTCATCATAAGGCATTGTATAATCTTTGTATATTATGCTGTTTTCGTGCGATTTGCCTAAAAGCAGAACAATGTCGCCTTTTTGAGCCATTTTAAAAGTTTCGCGAATTGCCTGAGGTCTATCGTGAATTATAAACAGATTTTCACCCATGACCTTATCTTCTTTTTCGGCACCGGCTGCAATCATTTTTAGCAGTTCTACCGGATCTTCTCCACGAGGGTCTTCGTCTGCAAGAACAACTACATCACAAAACTTTGCTGCAATCTGTCCCTGGAGCGGACGCTTTGTAAGGTCTCGTTCGCCGCCGCTTCCAAACAATGCAAAAATTCTTCCATTGCAACGCTTGCGGATTGGCGGGAAAATTGTTTCAAAGCTCGAAGGGGTGTGAGCATAATCAACAATTACTTCAAAAGGCTGGCCTTCATCAATTACTGTCATTCGTCCTTTGATTGGAGTAAGCTCTGGAATCTTTGAAGCAACTTCTTCGAATGTTAATCCTGTAACGCTGCTTACTGCTGTAACTGCTGCCATAAGATTGTAAGCATTAAAGGCGCCCGGGAGCGAGGCTCTTACACTAAAATGACTTTTGTCTCTTGGCTGTACAGGATCATAATTTTCTGGATAAACAGCAGTAGTGCCGTCTGCATCTACATCAAATGTAAGTCCGTAAGTTGCCGAAGCAATGTTTCTTGCAGTCATATAACGAAGATTGTCTGGAATTGGTGGAAGCGGAGTTGCATTTCCGCCTGTTTCGGCTGCTGCTTTTCCAGCTTTTCCTTCCGTTGTAAAACCGTAAACATTGTGCTTTGTTGCCTGAATAAAATATTCTGCAGAAGGGTCTTCCAGATTTACTATTCCAATAGAATTGATTTTCTGTTTTTCGCCTGCAATTGTTTTTATGTGATTATGTTTATCAAGGGCGCGGAACAGATTTGCTTTATCGCTTCTGTAGGTTTCAAAGTTTTTATGAAATTCAAGATGCTCCAGCGTAACGTTCATAAATACGCCGCAATCAAAAAGGATGTTTCCGCAGCGGTTGAGCTTTGTTGAAAGTCCATGAGAAGATGTTTCGACAACTGCATATTTACATTGATTTTCGAGCATTTCGTTTAAGTGATGCTGAATGATTGGAGCTTCTGGTGTTGTCTGATGCTGTGGATTTGGAAGCGCGTCGCCACCAAAAGAATATTCTACTGTGCTTATAAAACCTGCTTTTTCTCCACAGGCACGGAGCAACTGCCATATAAAGCTTACGGTGCTTGATTTTCCTTCTGTACCTGTAACGCCTATTACAATAAGCCGTTCACTTGGATTGTCGTAAAAGCGTGCAGAAAGGGGAGCCATTGCAAAACGTGCGTCCGGTACATTTATAAGCACCGGTGCAAACTTTGGAGTGTCATCAGAAAGCGCATTGTTCATTGTTCGTTTGATTATTGCTTCTGCAACATCCTGCTGCTGCGAAGGTGTAAGCTTTCCCTGATAAACTACTGCATTTGCGCCTGCAAGAATTGCCTGTTCTATAAAATTATTTCCATCTGTGTGAGTGCCCGGTAAAGCAAAATAAAGTGAATCCTTTGTTGCTTCGCGGGAATCAAAAACAAGGTTGGAAATTGGAATATTATTGATTTCTGATAAATCGTCGATTATTGTGCCGTCTACAGCTGTTATAGTATTTTTAAAAGCCGGCAGAATTTGTGAAAGAAGTTTTTTCATTCTTATATTATAACTGTTTGCGCAAAAATATAAAAGTGATATAGAACAATTCAATTTATGAGAGAAAGTTTGGGATCCCTGAGCCTGTCGAAGGGCTACCTGTTAAAGGGCCTCCTGTCGAAGGGCCTCCTGTCGATTGATCGAAGGGCGCTTTGCTATAATTTCTAAAACATGTTATAGTTACTACATGTTTGAAGTTCGTGTTACTGCCGATTTTGCGGCCGCTCATTTTTTAAGAGATTACAACGGAAAGTGCGAAAATCTGCACGGTCATAATTATAAGGTATATGCGCATGTTAGGGGAAACAAACTAAACGAAGGCGGAATGCTTATTGATTTTTCAAAGCTAAAAGGCGCCTTGCGTGAAGTCTGCAAGCAGTTAGATCACACTAACTTAAATGATATGCAGGTTTTTGACCAGAATCCAAGTGCCGAGCGCATTGCCATGTATATTTTTGACGGCATTGTTTCTGTGCTTAAAAAAGAAGGAATTGATTTAACTTATCAAAAAGACAGCGACTCACCATATCTTTATTGTGTTGATGTCTTCGAAACAGAAACTTCCAGAGCAAGATATTCTATTGAATTTTGAATTGGACTTACTGTATAATATGCGTGCGATTTTTTGAAATCCGCGGAGGAAAAATAACATGAATGTAGTTGTAATTGGCGCCCAGTGGGGAGATGAAGGAAAGGGTAAAATTGTTGATTACCTTGCAGAAGATGCAAAGTATGTAGTTCGCTATGCAGGCGGACCAAATGCCGGACATACAATTGTTGTAGACGGTAAGCAGTATGCGCTTCATCAGGTTCCTTCTGGAATCCTTTATGCCGATAAAAAAGTTTTTCTTGGTTCTGGTATGGTAATTGATGCCGAAGCATTTTTTAATGAACTCCAGATGCTCAAGGATAACGGAATCGATTGGGAAGGCAGAGTATTTATTTCGGACAGAGCTCAGCTCATTCTGCCACGCTATCGTCAGATGGATAAAGATAGAGATGCTGCACGTAAACGCCCTATTGGAACTACAGGACGCGGAATGGGAATCGCTTATGCCGAAAAGGCACATCGTGACGGTGTTCGTCTTGCCGATCTTGACTGGCCAGAAAAAATGGCAGAATTTGATGGAGAAGATAAGGAATATCTTGATAAATATCGCGACCGCCTTATGAGTATGCGTGTTAATATGGCTGCAGAAATGTACAAGGTTCGCGGTGAAAATATTCTTTTTGAAGGTGCTCAGGGAGCAATGCTCGACCTTGACAGCGGAACTTATCCTTATGTAAGTTCTGGTGCTTCTTGTGCTGCCGGTGCTGCAAGTGGTTGTGGAATCGGTCCTCATGATCTTGATCAGATTGTAGGTGTTTTCAAGGCTTACGAAACTCGTGTTGGAAACGGTCCAATGCCTTCTGAATTCAATAACGAAAGTGAAGGCGAACTTTGTCAGTATGTTCGCGACACTGGTCGTGAATATGGTGTTACAACTGGTCGAGCAAGACGCTGCGGTTACCTTGACCTTGTTGCTCTTCGCTATGCATGTCGTGTTAACTCTCTTGACGGACTTGTTCTTACACACCTTGATATTTACGATGCAATGGATCAGATTGAAGCTTGTGTTGCTTACGAAATCAACGGCCAGAAGGTTACCGATTTCCCTGCAAATGTAAAGGATCTTGAAAATGCTAAGCCGGTTCTTGAAAAATTTACAGGCTGGAAGACAGAGCTCAAAAACTGCCGTTCTTATGATGAACTTCCGGAAAATGCCCGCGCATATATCAAATATATAGAAGATTATTGTGAAACTCCTGTAACAATTATCTCTGTAGGTTACGAGCGCCAGGATACATTCATCAGAAGAAATCCTTGGATTAAATAGGAAGAGACCATGAGCCGCATGGGGTCCCTGCGTTGCATGGGGTCCCTGAGCTTGTCGAAGGGCCGGAACAAAAGAACGCAGGGTACTCTAATATAAATTCCTCCTATTATTATAGATAAAATTTCAACATTAGAGAAAAATCTGTGTTTATAATGTCTATAATAATTGGAGGATTTTTTTATGATCTTTTATGTAAACGCAAAAACAAAATCAAACGGAAATGGAAGCAAAGACTTTCCTTTTAAAACTATAAATCAGGCTGCTGCAATTGCACAGGCCGGCGACGAAGTTCGTGTTGCACCCGGCATTTACCGCGAACAGGTAGTTCCACGCTTTGGTGGTACTCAGGAAAATCCAATCATTTATAAATCAGAAAAACCGCTTGGTGCAGTTATTACAGGCTCCGAAGTCCTTAAAGGCTGGAAAAAGTTTAAGGGCGATGTCTGGACTGCAAAAGTCGATAACTCTATTTTTGGCGGCTACAATCCATATACAAGTTATGTTTGCGGCGACTGGTATTTTGCACCAACAGTACGTCATACAGGAAGCGTAGTTTTGAACGACTTGATGATGTACGAAACAACAACGTTAGAAGAATGCGTTGCCGGTAAAGCAGATCCATGCGCCTGGAATCAGAAGGAATCTGAATTTAAATGGTACTGCGAACAGGAAGGCGAGGCTCCAACACCTCAGTACAACGCGTGTGGACCTTACAAATCGGAATATATAATCAACGCACAGGCAAAGGAAATTAAAACAGGCCGCTATACAGTTTTCTATTGTAATTTTAAGGGCCTTGATCCTAACAAGCAGAAGGTAGAAATCCTTGTCCGCCGAAACTGCTTTATGCCTGAACAGAATGGTCTTAATTACATAACAGTAAGCGGATTTAAAATCTGTAACGGCGCCACAACCTGGGCACCACCGGCTGCTTATCAGGATGGACTTATTGGTCCACACTGGAGCAAAGGCTGGATTTTCGAAGATCTTGAAGTTTGTAACAGCCGTTGCTGCGGAATCTCTCTTGGAAAATATCGCGACGATGAAAACGATATGTATTTCTATACAAAGCATCTTAAAAGCCCGACTCAAATGGAACGCGATGCAGTTTGTCGTGGTCAGTATCACGGATGGACAAAAGAAAATGTTGGATCTCATACAGTTCGCCGCTGTCATGTTCATCATTGTGAGCAGACTGGAATTGTCGGCCGAATGGGTGCAGTTTTTTCTACTATTGAAGACTGTCATATTCATCATGTTTGTAATTCTCAACAGCTTGGTGGAGCAGAAACAGCAGGAATTAAGCTTCATGCCGCAATTGATGTTTTAATCCGCCGCAATCATATTCACGATTGTATTATGGGTGTATGGCTAGATTGGGAAGCACAGGGTGCACGTATTACACAAAACCTTATGTACAATAACGAGCGTCCTGCCGGCCGTGAAGCTGCCAAAGGCGCAATGTTCAGTACCGACGTATTTATAGAAGTTGGACATGGCCCGACAACAATTGACAACAATCTTTTGCTTTCAAAAGTTTCTATTACAATTCCAAGCGAAGGAATTGCTGTTGTTCATAACCTTATCCTTGGCGCCTTCAGTCTTATTAATTCTGGCGTAGACAGCATTGTAAATGGTCAGCGCGAACCTCGTTATACTCCATATCATATCCGCCACAGAACAGAGGTTGCCGGCTTTATGACAATCCTTCATGGCGATGACAGAATTTACAATAATATTTTTGCACAGGTTGCTGCAGTTAGTGATAAAAACAAAACTGCCGAAGCTCCAGATTACGAAGTTGTTGGTACAGCACCATTTGATATTTTCCCAACTTACGAGGAATGGATTGCTAACTTTATGATGGACAAAGAGCCAGACATGGGACCTCTTGCGCAGTATCATTTTGGACATCTTCCTGTATGGGTTGGCGGAAATGCTTACTTTAATGGCGCTACAATCTGTAAACACGAAAAAGATAATCTAACCGGAGCAAAATCAACTAAGGCAAAAATCAGCTTAAAAGGTGGGGTGCTCAAAAGCAATCTTGCAGAACTCATTGGTGAATACAAAACAGGCGTAATTTCAACAGCGTTGCTTGGAGCTGCTTTTGAACCGGAACAGAAGTTCGAAAACCGCGACGGCACAGATATCATCTTTAATGAAGATTTCTTTGGAAATCATCGTGGAACACATGTTATTCCGGGGCCTTTTGCCGAACTTGCAGAAGAAATTAAAGTGTTGTAAGGGAATCTGATGAACAGCAAAAGCTTTTCGTGGACATTGCGTTATACTCTTATAAATGCAACTTATTTTGCAGCCTTTTGTACCGTTCATGCTTATGCGGCGGTATATCTGCTTGCAAATGGTTTTACAAATACTCAGGTTGGAATATTGCTTGCAGTGGCAAATATTATTTCTGCAGTGTTCCAGCCGTTTATTGCAGGCATAATTGATAAACCTGGTCCGCTTACAAATAGACGTTTTATTTTAATTTCTGTTTTAATAATTCTTGCTGGCTCGCTGCTGCTTTTGTTTTTTAATCAAAGCAAGGTTCTGATTTTTATTGTTTACGCGCTTATCTATATGATTCAGTTTACGTATCAACCGGTAATGACTGCGCTTTGCTTTGAATATCAGAAAGCTGGTTGCCCGATTTATTATGGACTTGCACGTGGTCTTGGTTCTGCAAGCTTTGCGTTTACTTCTGCTTTTATAGGCGGCTTTGTAGAAAAAAGGGGAGTGAATGTTCTTCTTGTAGTAAACATAATAGTGATGTTTTTGTCGGCAGTTGTGATTTTTACTTTTAAGAAACCTGCAACTGAACCTGTGCCGCAAGAGGGAACAATCCCAAAAGCTGACGCAGGAGCTTCAAAAACTACAGAAGCTATGGAAAATAAAAATCAGGCCGTTGCACATAACAAAATTTCTGATTTTGCGCGCACCTATCCTGCGTTTATGCTTTTCCTTGTCGGAACAATATGCTTTTTCTTTGCCCATAATATGATAAATGATTTTATGATTCAAATTATAAGGGGACTTGGCGGCGGCGAAAAGGAACTGGGGTATTCTAATTTCCTTCAGGCAATTTTAGAGCTTCCTGTTATGGCTCTTATTGGTTTTGTGCTTAAAAAGATTTCTTCCCGTAATCTGCTGGTTTTTTCGGGCGGCGCTTTTTTTGTAAAAATCCTTATTATGCTTGTTGCTGGAAATATGGCTGTCTTCTATTTCAGTCAATCAATTCAACTTTTTGCGTATGCAATTTTTATTCCGGCTGCTGCTTATTATGTAAGTCAAAATATGGAAGAACTTGATCAGGTAAAAGGTCAGGCATATATAACAAGTGCAATTACTATTGGCGGAGTTTTTTCTAATCTTATAAGCGGTGTTATTCTTGATAATCTTGGAATTAAACAGATGCTTTTGACAGGAACAATTGTTTGTGCCGTCGGAGTTGTAATTGCCGCTTTTGCAATGAGGAATCGAAAGCTTATCTCAATGAGGAATCGAAAGCTTATCTCTAAATGACAGAATTCACTTATTGTGATATACTAGTACTCGAGGTAAGAAATGAAAAAATTCCTTGATAAAGATTTTCTTTTACAGAGCGAACCTGCTCAGATTTTATTCCATAAATATGCAGAAAATGAACCGATTTTTGATTTTCATAATCATCTGATTCCACAGGAGATTTATGAAAATAAGCCGCTTGGTAATCTTGCAAATGCCTGGCTTGATCATGACCACTACAAATGGCGTGCAATGCGTGCCGCAGGTATCCCCGAAGATTTGATTACAGGTCATGGGGACGATTATTCCCGCTATCTTGCCTTTGTCCGCACACTTCAGCTTTGCGTAGGAAATCCTCTTTATCACTGGAGTCATTTGGAACTTGCCCGATACTTTGGAATTACAGAACCTGTAACCGAAGCAAATGCCCGCGAAGTTTGGGATAAATGTAATGCGCTGCTTGCTCAGCCTGATTTTGCGCCGCAGGGACTTCTTAAAAAAATGAATGTCCGCGAGTTGTGTACGACTGATGATCCGCTGGATAGTCTTGAATGGCATAAGAAGTTGGCAGAAGGTGGCCCTTCGACAGGCTCAGGGACCCCAAACAGCTCAGGGACCCCAAACAGCTCAGGAACCAAAAAAATAACTGTTCGACCATCGTTCCGGCCTGACATTCCTCTTTCGCCTGAAAATCCGGCATTCCCGGAATATATAAGCCGTCTGCAGGAAATTGATGGCACAAAATTCAAAACAATAAATGATATGATTGCAGCACTTGGCCGCCGTATGGATTATTTTAAACAGAACGACTCTGTTGTAAGTGATCATTCTCTGGAAAGTGATTTTTATCTTCCGACAAATTACGACGATGTAAACTACATTTTTGAAAAAGCCTGGATTGGTAAAAAACTCAAGCCCGAAGATATTGCAAAATATAAGGGCTGGGTTCTTACAGAGCTTGGAAAGCTTTATGCACAGAAAGGCTTTGTAATGCAAATCCATATTGGTGCACTGCGCGACAACAACACAGCAATGTTCAATCAGGCAGGAAAAAATATTGGCGAAGACAGCCTTAATGATTTTAATTTTGCACCACAAATTGCCGCTGTGCTGGATGGAATTTATTCTGCCGCCCTTCGACAGGCTCAGGGACCGCAAACAGCTCAGGGACCGCAAAATTCTCCACGTGTTATTCTTTATAATCTTAATCCAAAAGACAACGAAGCTCTTGCAACAATGGCTGCTAATTTCCGTAACTGTCAGTTTGGACCTGCCTGGTGGTTTAATGATCACAAAGATGGAATAGAAGAACAGATTCGCGTTTATGCCAGAACTTCGACACTTGGCCGTTATGTAGGAATGCTTACCGACAGCCGAAGCTTCCTTTCATATCCAAGGCATGAATATTTCCGCAGAATACTTTGTAATTTTATAGGTAATCAGGTAGAGCAGGGCGAATTCCCATGGCAGGAAGAAGCGCTTGGCGCACTTGTAAAAAACATCTGCTATAAGAATGCAGTAGATTTTTTTAGTGTATAACATTACTCTTTAAGACATGAAAAAATCATTTCTTTTTATTATTGCAGTTGCAGCTAGTGTTTTTCTGTTTAATGCGTGTAAAAGCTCTAATTATATAGAAGATAATTACGAAATAAATCTTAATTATATAAAAAACTGTGAGCAATATACCTCAGACGGCCCGGAAATTAAAAAAGAATATCGTGTAGATCAAGCCCGTGCCGCAGAAATTCGCGAATACTTTAAGGAAAATACCGCTCTTAATCTTGATGAACTTGCCGCTTCTTCAAAGACAACCTGGGAAAAGTCAATTGAACTCGCTGTTTTTGTTGCAAAAAATATTCCACATAATAATCAAAAAGAATTTCTTGTACACAGAAACGCAATAACGCTTTGGGAATATTCACGTCGTGTTCCTACAGGCTTTAACTGCCGCTGGCATGCAACCCTTTTGAGCGAACTTTTGCTTTCTATAGGAATAAGAAATCACTTTGTAACATGTCTTCCGTATGATGAAAATGACGGCGACTGTCATGTTGTAAATGTAATCTGGCTGCCGGAACTTAATAAATGGGCAATGCTCGATTCCGACATGGTGGAATATGTTACCGGCAAAGATGACATTCCTCTTTCTCTTCAGGAAATGCGCGAATATATTCAGAATGATAAGGAATTTACAATAAATGTTCTGCCTGGTTTGGAATCATCCTGGGTTGCAAAGGACAGTGGAAAAAAATACTTAAAAGCTTACTGGACAAAAAATCTTTACTGGTTTGAACTTTATACAGTTTATACCTTTGGCCTTGAATCAGAATACAACGAAGATGGCACAAACGTTTTTGGCCCATATTACATCAAACTTGTACCTCCCGGATTCGACAGCACAGCTGTGTATAATAAAAATCAAATCACCTCAAACGCACAAGAATTCTGGTCGTATTAATTTTTCATTGTTGTGGGTTGACAAATGTATCACCCGATAGGATAATTAACACGGAGTTTATTTAAACTTATTTATTTTATTCTTTAAGAGGTGAATTCTTATGAATAAAAGACGTGTTGCTTTTCATCAGTCCAATGTTTTTGCTGTAGTTTTTATGGCAATATCACTTATCTTTTCTTTTACAAGTTGCGAAAACTTCCTTAAAGGCGAAGACATAAAAAACGAAATCACCAAGGCTATTGATTATAATAATGCCCCGTCATATTCAATTCAGGTAGATGCGCTTGACGGGGGAAGCATAAAAATCCCTGCAAACGGCGAAATCCAGAAAAAGGTTACCGACGTTTTTACCGTAAAATTTGAACCAAAGAGCGACCACAAATTTATCAAGTGGGAAGCTGTTGTAAGAAATATGAAAGCCGGCGAAAGAGTCAGCGATTATATTGAATTTGAAGATGCCGAAAGTCTTGAAACAAAGGTTACTTTTAAAAAGGCAAGTTCTTCTATTATAATTCGTCCTGTTTGTCCGGAAAAACTTACTGTTAATTTCAATCTTGACGACAGCGAAAAAGAATACGAACGAAATAAATCTATTGAACTTTCATTTAACAAGCCTATTGCCGCAGATGGTATAAATAAAATTACAGTAGAAATACCAAAGCTGCCTGACGATGTTGTGCTTGTTGCTCCTGATATTTCCCTTGATGCTGACGAAATCGGAAATATTGATTCTACAGAGCCTTTGGATGATACAATCACAAATAATGAAAATGGTGGTGAAACAGAAAATCCCGATTCCGAAGGTACAGAAACTACAGTTGATGTTGATGTCGACGATGATGATGGAGAACAGGAAAATCCTTCTGAAACAGAACTGATTAATCCTGATGACACAGAAGATCCGGAAACAACAGAAGATCCTGAAGAAACCGAAGAACCAGAGCCTGAACCAGAAGAACCTTCAGAGCCAGACTTATACACAAGTATTTACTTCCAGCGCCCGGTTCTTAACGAAAGACGCGACAAAATCAGTATTCTTCCAAATACAGATTCAGAAGAAAATGGCGGACTTATTCCTGTAGAGCAGGGCAAGAGTCTTAAAGTTAATGTAATCATTCCTGCAAATACAATTTATTATATTAACAATGATTATTCTGAGCCATACAAAATTTATCTCGATTCAGAAGAAATCAAATCATACACCGTAAATTCCGAAACCCTTAACAAAGCCGAAATCCGCTTTACTCTTGAAGATGATAACGCCGGTTCGTTAAAGGTTGATGACGTTTTGCAGACTGGTCAAAAGCTTTCTTATAGTGTTGGAAAACTCATCACATTAAAATACACACCAAAAGCAGATTACACCTTCTGCGGCTGGGAATTTTCACGTACCTTTACAGATGAAGATGGTGTAGAAAAAACAGTTGTATATCCTGTAAATCAGATTGAAAATATCAATTTAAGTATTGATTACGAAGAGGGTACAGAAGCAAATTATGGTTATGATTCATCAAAGGGGTATGCTCTTGCAAAAGTAACTGTAATGGACAGTATTGATGGCGTTATAAAAATTCAGCCATTGTGTTATCAGAGTCTTAGCGTTTCAAAATTCAGTCTTGATGATCCTGGAAAAATTTATGCATGCGACAGCGAAATCAAATTAACCTTTAATAAAAACATCGCTGCAGAATGTGCAAGAGAAATAAGCCTTATTATTCCTGGTGTAGAAGGCGCTTCAAGTTATTATAAAGAAGCTTCGCTTAATAAAAATGTTGTTACTCTTACACCAGATCTTTCTAAAGGCTATATTCCTGTGCCTCAGAATGCAACAAGAACAGTAACTGTAACAATTCCTGCAAACAAAATTTATTACACAACTTCGGATGGAAATATAAAGGTTTATATTACTTCTGATATTTCTTATACATATACAATCAATTCCGAAACAGCAAACAAAACAAAAATCGAATATGTTGTTTCCGATTCAAACGGTATTCTTAAAGTTGATGACAGTTCACGCGATAATCAGTCTGTAGAATACAGCGTTGGAAAAACAGTTTCCTTAAAATATACACCAAAATCTGGTTATACCTTCTGTTGCTGGAATGTAACAAGAACTTACAAAGGCACAGACGGTAAAGATAAAACAGATACAATTGCTTTAACCGAAGCAGCTCTTGCAGCAATAAATCTTACAAAGACTGTCGAAGATGGTGCAGATGCAAACGGTTATGATTCTTCTAAAGGCTACGCACAGCTGCAGCTTACAGTAAACAACAGCATAAGCGGAACAGTAAAAATCCAGCCGCTTTGTTACGAAAGCCTTACAGTAACAGACTTTAATCTTAATGACGTAGAAACAATTTACGAGCGCGACAGTGAAATTAAATTTACCTTTAAGCAGAATGTATTTGTCCAGGATTCAAACAACGTTACAATAAAGATTCCTGGTATAGAAGGTGCCGGAACATATTTTAAGGCAGCTACTATAAATGGTAAAGTATTTACTATTACTCCAAACCTTTCTAAAGGCTACATCCCAGTTGCCCAGAATGCAACTCGAACAGTTACCGTAACAATTCCAGCCGGAAAAGTTTATTACCGCACTGAAAACAATACAAAGATTTACAATTCATCTGATATAACTTATACATACACAATCAATTCAGAGACAGTAAACAAGACAGCAATTGAATATGTAATTTCTGATACAAACGGTGTACTTAAAGTTGATGACGCAACCCGCGATAATCAGAGGGTAAATTACAGCGTAGGAAAAACAATTTCATTAAAATATACACCAAAAGCAAATTACACCTTCTGTGGTTGGGAAATCACAAGAAGTTATACAGGCGCCAATGGTGCAGCCGCAACAGATACAATTGCCCTTACAGAAGAAGCACTTGCAGAAATCAACCTTTCTGCAGCAGTAGAAACAGGTGCAGATGCAAACGGCTATGATGCTTCTAAAGGCTACGCACAGCTTCAGCTCACTGTAAACAACAGCATTTCCGGCACAGTAAAAATCCAGCCGCTTTGTTACGAAAGTCTTTTATTAACAGACTTTAACCTTGATGATGTAGAAAAAATTTATGAGCGCGACAGTGAAATTAAGTTTACCTTTAAGCAGGATGTAGTTGCTCAGGATTCAAACAACGTTACAATAAAGATTCCTGGAATCGAAGGTGCCGGTACTTATTTCAAGGCAGCAACTATAAATGGTAAGGTATTTACTATTTCGCCAAACCTTTCTAAAGGCTACATCCCAGTTGCCCAGAATGCAACTCGAACAGTTACCGTAACAATTCCAGCCGGAAAAATTTATTACCTTACCGACGATAATACAAAGATTTATAATTCTTCTGATATAACTTATACATACACAATAAATTCAGAAACCGTAAACAAAACAACAATTGAATATGTAATTTCCGATACAAATGGTGTTCTCAAAGTAGATGACGCAACCCGTGATAATCAGAGAGTAAATTACAGCGTAGGAAAAACAATTTCGTTAAAATATACACCAAAAGCAAATTTCACCTTCTGTGGATGGGAAATCACAAGAACTTATACAAATACAAGCGGAGCAACAGTAACAGATTCAATTGCATTGACAGAAGATGCCCTTGCCGCAATTAATCTTTCTGCAACAGTAGAAACAGGTGCAGATTCCAACGGCTTTGATGCTTCTAAGGGCTACGCTCAGCTCCAGCTTACAGTAAACAACAGCATCGCCGGAACAGTAAAAATCCAGCCGCTTTGTTATGAAAGCCTTGCAGTAAGCAGCTTTAACCTTGATGATGCAGAAACAATTTACGAACGCGACAACGATGTTAAATTTACCTTTAATAAAAGTATAGCTTCCGAAGATTTAAGCCAAATTTCTATAAAAGTTCTTGGTATCTCTGGAGCAGAAAATTATTTTGCAAATCCTTCTATAACAAATAATATACTTACAATTGCTTCAAGCGGTTATATTCCTGTAACACAGAATGCAACCAGAACTGTTACCGTTACAATTCCAGCCGGCAATATATATTACACAATTACCGACAAGAATGTAAAAGTTAAGAACAGTTCTGATATCGTATATACATACACAATCGATTCCGAAACAATCAAGAAAACAAAAATCAAAGCTTTTGTAGATGATAATTACACCTCTGCCGGTCAGCTTCGCGTAAACAACGAAGCCCCTGATGATAGGGCAGTGGAATACAGTGTTGGAAAAACAATAATTCTTAAATATAGACTTGCCCTGAGCGAAGACTATACTTTCAACGGCTGGAGCATCACAAAAACTTCTGGAACAGGCGGCACCCAGACAACAACCTTTGCAAACAACGATTTTACCGCCGAAAATCTTGAAACCTTTAATCTTGGTCTTGATTATGAAGATATAACAGATCCATCTCAAATTACATTAACTGTAAACAGTCCTATAGATGGAGAACTTTCTATAAAACCAGTTATTGCTCCAATTCAGAAAACAAAGATTAAGTTCCTTGTAGATGATGATTATTCATATACTGGGGAATTCAAAATTGATGGAATTGTAGCAACCGGTTCCGAACAGGAAATCCGACCTGGAAAATCTGTTAATTTAAGATTCCGTCTTACAAACGAGGATTATTATTTTAAGGGATGGAGTGTAAAATATAAGGAAACGCCAGAAGATACGGATTATGTAACTTATTCTCAAAATACATTTACAACTGATAATCTGGAAACAATTGGTCTTTCTGTAGCATACGATGATAATGAAGCAAGTTATGGTTATGAATCTGTAACTAAATTAGCACAGGCTACAATTACTGTAGATGAATATTTTGATAAAACTCTGGAAGTAAGCCCTGTTATTGTTCCGATTCCGGCAGCTTATGTAACAATTGATGGTTCAAACGGAAAGTTCTCTCCTGCAATTGGTACATATCGAATCAAAGAAAAAATATTTGATTCTCTTACATTTGAACCTGATGGTGGTTATGAATTCCTTCGCTGGCAGATTTATGATGCAGAAACAGGCGAAGAATTTAATAATGCCGACTACATTACAATTAAAGATTTGAAAGCAGAACGAACAAGTTTTGCGGTTGTAAGAGTTCCAGATGCTCCTACTAATGAAGACGAGACTGAAATAAAACTTACTATACGTCCTGTTTTAACAGAACGTCCTCAAGTTTTTTCATATTCTCCAATGTATCAGGCAGAAGGTGCTCTTAAGGATTCGTCAATTCAGGTAATGTTTGACTATAATATGGACGAGGAATCTATTTATTATACTGATGCTGAATTGGATACATTAATAGAAACCTTAGGAATGAATGAGGATGATTATGCTCCAGAGACAAGTCCGAATAAATTACTTTCTTTTATGAAAGGTGGTAGACGAAGATACTACGGATATACAGATGAAAATGGAACATATTTTAAGAATATATCTATTAAAAACAATAAAGATGAAGCAAACCTTAACAGATACTTTATAGAGCCTTCTTTTGATACTCCTAGAACCCTTACTATAAAAACTAATCCAAGTAACCCACTTCCTGCATATACACAGGTTGTAGTTACTATTGATGGAGATTTCTTTTATTTAAAAGATAATAAGAAAATTTCGATGAATGGTTCTAAAAAATGGGTATATCAGGTAAGCAATAGAACAGATTCTGAGTCTCCTGAAATTCTGGACGTTGATGAAAATAATAATCCGTTACAGAATCCATTTAAGTTGTCAGGTATTACACGTCATGGCGGTGAATGGGAAGAGTGGTTGGTAAATCCAGAGAATACTAGAACCCGTCCAACTGTAGCTTTATCAACAGGTGGTATGTCTAATTTTACCTTTATACAAAGAAATGATAATCAGGTATTAATAAATCTTGAGGGAACAATTGTTGATGGTGATGGAGGAATGGCATCAACATTTACTCTTAAGTATAGACATTTGTATACAGCAGGATATCAGGCAGCTAACGATTATGATACTATTTATTCTTATGTAGTTGATTATGCTTCTGTAATGGGATTAAGTGCTAATCTGCCAAGTAATATTGATATCTCGGGACTGCAAGGTAATGGTGGTTTATATGAAATGTGGTTTGAGTTTAAAGATCTTAGTGGTCATACTATAACTTATCCACCTACTGCTTCAGGACAGACAACTCCAACACAAAAGTATTATCTTGCATTTGAAAGTACTGCTCCTTCTGTAAAGAATCTCCTTGTTTCTGATGCAGGAAAAGAAAAAAATCTTGATATTACCTGGCAGGAAGCAGATTATAACTGGGGTATCGATTTATATAAAATGTTTGTAAGATACCATGCCGACAATTCTCTTGTTTATGAAGCACTCCCGGAAATTAATTTAACTCAGCTTTCTTCAACTCAAATAACCAATAGATTGTGTTCATTGACGAACCTTGATAGTTCTCAACATTATTCTATTGATGTTGTAATAGAAGATTATGCCGGTAATCAAAGAACATATAACCTTGATGATTTTACAACACCTAGTATTCCTGCTGATGTAATTCTTCCTTCCGAAGGACCTTTTGAAGATTCATTTACTCTGGAATATGAATTAGCCGACCTGAAATATAATGAAACAAGGGTATACTATAGAGAGAAAGATTCTGATGATGAATGGACGTTATTAACCAATGATGAAATAGATGGTTATTTGTATTGTGATATTGACGGTCTTAATTATGGTGCACAATATGAATTTGAAGTTAGAACTTACGTTGAATATGGTACAGATGAAAATGATGATGTAATAGCTAAAGAAAGCCCTGCCTATAAAGTTAGTGGTGCATTACCAGTTTATTACACGCGACCACTGGCTGTATATCCTTATCTATTGGAATCATACGATCCGACTACTATAAGATGTAGATATTACACACCTAATAGTGCGTTTACCGGTATAAAGATTCTGTATTCTTTAAATCCTCAATTCAAAAATGCAGAAACTAAAGCAGAGTATGATGCCCTTTATGGTCCAGACTCTGAGAATTATAATGAAAATACTTATGACCCGAATTATGTACAGGAGACCTGGTCAGCATCCATAGATGATGCTCCTTCGGGTATTAATGCTTACGGTATCTGGTATCAGGATTATTTGAAACAGGGAACGGAATATTACATAAAATATATTTCTTATTATTTAAGTGAAGATAATTATACAGAAACCTCTGGAAATGTTGGTTATACAAAGACAGCTTCTGTAACAAATCTTGCTTGTTCTGCAGTAACAAATAGCAGCTTTACAGCAACCTGGGCTAAACCTGCTGGTAATTATTCTTGTTATATCATTCAATATAAAGAATCTACTGCATCTTCATATGGTTCTGAAATAATTATTGATGACAAAGATGCTACTTCGTATACGGTAGAGGGACTTGATGCAGGAAAGTCATATAACTTTAGCATTTGTGCTCAGGTTGGTGATGATTCAGTTAGACGAAGTAGCTTTGTGTCAAATTCAAGCCCTTGGTTAATTTTGCCAAATCCTGTAACTGATTTTAGAGTTGTGAAAGAAGATAGTAGTCATGTTCGTGTTTACTGGACAAAACCAGAAGGTAATTATGCCAGAATAATGCTTGTGCGTAGTACAAATGAAAATTTTACAGGCACGGTTTCACAAACTTTCGAGTACAATGATACTACTACCGAAAAACAATATGAAGTTGGAGCAGGTTTAACTTATTATTTTAAGATTACAACAATTGTTTCTAACTCTGCAGCTACACCACAAGTTCAATATGGCTACTCAGATGTAATCTGTTGTTCTCTTGCAATTGACCCTGTTGCCAGTCGTAGTGTAACCGTAAATTCTGCTACACAGGTAACTGTATCTTGGGTAAATCCTAATATGTCAGTAGATGGAATTAGAATTTACCGTAGTGACCAGACAGATCCTGTATACACTTCTACGACTCAAAAAACGGCTAATGCTTCATATTCTTGGGAAGATAAAACTGTTTTACCAAATCATCAATATACCTATTCTATTCAAACATATAAAACTGTAAGTGGTGAAGAAAAAACAGCATCTTTAAGTGTTGGTACCGTAAGAACAAAACCTGCAGCTGTTTCAAATGTCGGTGCAACTACATACAATCCTATGCCATACAAGAACTTCTATGTTTATTGGACAAATCCATCTGATACAAGTTATTGGAACGATGTCCGATTGTATTCTGTTTCTGCTTCTGCAACAACTGCTACAAACTCTACTACTACTTATATAGGAACAATTACTGATCATTCTACTTCTCAATATTATTTCTCTGATATGACACCGGGTACTACTTATAGGTATGCAATCAGAACTACAAATGATAATATTATTTATTCTGATTACTCTAATATATTCTCTGTAACAACAACTTTACAGCCTGCAAGTAATTTTATTACTACACCAAGTGATATAACTCCTACTTCTATGACTTGTAGCTGGGTTAATCCTGCCGGCTCATATACATTAAAATTACAGTACAAATTAGATAGTGGTTCTAACTGGACAACTTATGCTACATTTGAATCGTCAATATTGACTCCAAATGCCACAAAAACTTATACGATTAGTGATTTAACACCTGGCAACCGTTATAATGCACGAATTGTTGTTTCTAAGAGTGGATTTACAGATGTAACAACTCCTATAAAAACAAACTTAACTAGTTATAGTAGTTCTGATGGCTTCTTCTATACGAGACCAGCTGCTCCAACTCTTACCTATAGTAGTAGAACAGAAAACAGTATAAAATATACTATAACAAAACCTTCTTCTGGAATATATGATGGCTATTTCTTGTACTATAAGAAGAGTTCAGCTTCATCATATTCTGGTCCAATAACTTTGGCTGGTGGTACAACATCATATACGCTCTCAAATTTGGAATCTGGCGTTGTTTATAAAGCATATTTAACAGCTGTCCCTGTTGGTTATAGTACAGGTTCAAGTGTTTATGAATCTTCAAAATCAAGTGAAATAACTAATATTACAACTCCAACATTAAATACGGTTACAAATCTTGTTGCACATGCTTATAATGGAGATGTAATGCTTACATGGACACATGCCTCTGGAGTTCATAATGAATATAAAGTTCAATATAAGAAGTCATCTGATTCGGATGATGCGTGGGAAACAAAATATGTAAGTTCTTCTTATAATTATAAGTCACTTGCTGGTCTTGGTTTGGAAAGAAATGTTTCATATGACTTTAGGGTAGCTTCAAATTATTATAATTCTTCTTATGGTATTGATTATCCTTCAGCTTTCTGTACAACTGTTACATTCAAGACGCCGCCTGTGCCATTAGCAAACATGACATTAAAATGTGATGATGGTATGGGTGTTGTTACATTAAATTGTACTGCCCCTAGCAGTACTGGTGTTTCGGTAGACTTCTTTGTCGATGATGTATACGTTGGTTATACCAGCTTCTCTGCTGGAACAACAGGAACAAAAGTTGTAACCATTCCAAATTACACGCGCGGTAATTCTTATACAATAAAGGGAAGATCATATATCGGACAAAGGGGTAATGAATATGGTTCTCCATCATGGGCTTCATATTATCAAAACGAAACTTATGGAGCACCGTGTACATATACTTATATAAATTCCAGTGGTAATATTACTATTAATGGCACTACATATAGTTATTCCAGTCTTGCCAATGTTGCTACATCAAGTGTAACGATTGGTAAAGATATTAGTACTAATGGTTCCTTTACTGCCGGTAATTCTATTACACTTACAAAGTATTCTATTGGTAAATACAATGTAACTCAACAATTATTCGAAACGGTAATGGGAATAAATCCAAGTACCACTCAGAAAAATTATGCTCCAGTTACTAGTATTTCCTGGTATGATGCAATTGCTTTCTGTAATAAACTTAGTGCTTTGCTTGGACTTGAACCATGTTATACAATTGGTTCTATTGCAAACAGTTCTTGGTCGACATTTACTTATGATCAGGTTCCAACATCTTCAAATGCCGATTGGAATAATGCAACTTGTGACTTCTCAAAGAACGGTTATCATTTGCCAACCGAATATCAGTGGGAATTTGCAGCTCGTGGTGGCTATAAAACATTTAGTGGAAGTGCTATAACTGATAGTACTAAGTGGAATTATACTTATTCTGGTAGTAGTACTTTAGGAGATGTTGGATGGTATTCTGGAAACTGTTCTTCGATTCAAAATGTCGGTACGAAAACTTCTAATGTTTTAGGTATATATGATATGTCTGGTAACGTTTGGGAATTGACAAATGATTGGGCAAGTAACTCTGTTCCAGCGGTTACTTCAACCAATTTCACTGTTACTTATGATTCATCATACAGATCTAATTCTAATATTATTTATAAGGGTGGTGCATGGTGTTCAAGTGCATATACAATTGCATTCCGTTTGAATAATTGTGTTGCAACTCGCAAAGCTTATGACGTTGGCTTCCGTATCTGCCAGAATAAGGTTTATCAATAATACACCAGGTGTATAAACTTAAATCCAACCCCTTTAGTAGCGTGTCCTTTTGCAGGACGCTTCTACTAAAGGGGTTGTGTTTTTATCATTGATATTTCATGTAAGAGTGGAGGGCGTAAGGCTAATTAAGCTTCTTTAGATAAAGATTTCTGAAGTTCTAAGATTTCTTCTATTGGTAATTTTACGCTTCTGGCTATGGTTTCGACAGGTATTTCTTCTTTAAGCAATGCTATTGCATCTTCTTCGGCTTTTTGTTGTATACCCTGTTGTAATCCTTGTTGTATACCTTCTTCGAGTCCTTGTTTCTTTGCGTTTACAAGACTTGCGGTACGGTCTCTTTCTGCAACCCAAAGAGAATTTTGCACGAACCAGTTATCATCGGATTCACTCATTGTCTTTACTATTTTTTCTGCTTCCATAATTCCTTGCTCCGATTCTATTATACTGTTTATATAGTCTTTCGCATTTTCTTTGTCTACATATGAAAAGAAAAGACCCCATTTTTCTAATGGTGTAAGCTGGTTTACAGGTTTATCTTTTAGTTTACGTATAGTTACAAGGTCAATAAAGATAATATTAAGTCTTTCTTCCAGCTTTTCATTTGAATCATCGGACATAGTATACCACCGCATTTCTTTCTTGTCATTGTTTTTGTAATGAAAATTAAGAACTGAAATTTGATATACTTTTGAAGCTGCCCAGTCCTGTCCCTGTTTTGCATTGTTTGTTAAAAGCCTTGCGGCCATTATTTCTGCGCGAACACCATAATTGTAATTTTGACTTCTAGCCTGCATCTCAATATCAGCCAGTTCGCCGTTATCAAATTCTACGCTTACATCAAAAATCATTTTCTTTTGTTCTGATGTTTCTACAACTGGTTCATTAGGTTTAAGTGTGACTTTTGATATTTTCCGATTGAGTACAGCCGAAAGGAAACATCTTAGTGCAAGATTTGATTCTTCTGTATCTTGTGTAAAAATACCCTTGAAGGTGTAATCATAAATTGGACTTAAAAGAGCAGTGTCATTCGGCCGTTTTGTGTATAGCTCAGCCGGATACTGTGGTTTGAAAGATTGTTCTTCCGTAGTTTCATCCCTGATTTCTTCCATAAATAAATCTCCTGATATAATGAATTGCTCAAGGCATACCGCCCGGCAGGAATAAAATTCCTTACTATAGTTAACAAAAAATTTTGTAAAAAAAGGAAGTTTTTTACGAGGATTTGTGAAAAAATAATTGTTTATGCGCTATAATAAATTAATGACAAATTATTGTTAAAATGATAATATCTAGTATACTAGTATATTAGAAGAGATAAATAGAGGTCGTTATGAACGATACATTAAAAAAGATAGGTGAAACAGGTATTGTGCCTGTTGTTGTTTTGAATCGTGTTGAAGATGCGGAGCCTTTGGCTGGTGCACTTATCACTGGCGGTCTTCCTTGTGCCGAAGTTACTTTCCGTACCGATGCTGCCGAAGAAAGCATCCGTGCAATTGCAAAAAAGTTTCCCGACATGTTTGTAGGTGCCGGTACTGTTTTGAATATTGAACAGGTTGACCGTGCAATTGGGGCAGGGGCAAAGTTCATTGTTTCTCCGGGCCTTAATCCAAAGGTTGTAGAATACTGTCTTAAAAATAATTATCCAATAACTCCCGGAATCATGACTCCAACGGAGCTTGAAGTTGCACTTGGCTTTGGTCTTGATGTTGTAAAATTCTTTCCTGCCGAAAATGCCGGCGGGCTTAAGATGATAAAAGCCATGAGTGCTCCTTATACAATGATGAAGTTTATGCCTACCGGCGGAATAAATGCTACAAATGTTCGTGACTATCTTGCCTGCGATAAGATTTTAGCATGTGGTGGCAGCTGGATGGTAAAGGGAGACCTTATAAATGCAGGTAATTTTGCAGAAATAGAAAGATTAACTAAAGAAGCAAGTGAAATTGTAAAAGAAATAAGGGGATAAAAAATGAAAGTAGTTACATTTGGCGAGATAATGTTGAGATTAGAACCTGAAGGATATTTCCGTTTTGTTCAGGTTGATAAAATGACTTCTACCTTTGGTGGCGGCGAGGCTAATGTTGCTGTTTCGCTTGCTAACTATGGACTGGATGCATATTACGTTACAAAGCTTCCAAAGCATGAAATTGGACAGGCTGCAATCAACAGTCTTCGCCGTTATGGTGTAAATACTGAATATATTGTTCGTGGCGGAGATCGCGTAGGCATTTATTACAATGAACGTGGTGCGAGTCAGCGTGGTTCAAAATGTATTTATGACCGTGCACATTCTTCTATTGCCGAAGCTCAGCCACAGGATTTTGACTGGAATATAATTTTTAAGGATTGCAAATGGTTCCATCTTACAGGTATTACTCCGGCTCTTGGTGGTAATCTTGTTCAGATTTGTATAGAAGCCTGTAAAGCTGCAAAAGCTGCAGGTGCAACTGTAAGCTGTGATTTAAACTATCGTGGAAAGCTCTGGACTCGTGAACAGGCTCGCGAAGCTATGACACAAATCTGTAAATATGTTGATGTTTGTATTTCCAACGAAGAAGATGCAAAAGATGTTTTTGGAATCGAAGCCGAAAATACAGATATTACAGGCGGAAAGTTAAACAAGGACGGTTATAAATCTGTTGCTAAACAGCTTGCCGACAAGTTTGGTTTTAAGAAGGTTGCAATCACTCTGCGTACTTCAATAAACGCTAACCGCAATAACTGGGCGGCACTTTTATACGATGGAAAAGATTACTGCTTCAGCAAGGAATACGAAATGTATATTGTAGACCGCGTTGGTGGTGGTGACAGTTTTGGTGGTGGTTTAATCTATTCTCTGTTGAATGGTAAATCGACACAGGATGCTGTTGAATTCGCCGTAGCTGCAAGCTGTCTGAAACATACTATCGAAGGCGACTATAATATGGTTTCTGTAGACGAAGTAGAGAAGTTAGCTGCAGGTAATGGTTCTGGACGCATTCAACGCTAGAATCAGAGCTGGAATCATAAACAGAAACTTTTGCCTATCAATTCACTAGATATCTTGTTGATATCCTTTTTCTCTGCTATACTTACGCTATGATAGTTTCAACACGTGGCCGCTACGCACTTCGCGTTATGATTGATCTTGCCGAACAGGCAGCAGACGGATATGTTCCATTAAAAGACATTGTACAACGACAACAGATTTCTCAAAAATATATCGAAGCAATAATGACGCTCCTTTCCAAAAATGGTTTCGTTGCCGGAGTTCATGGAAAGGGTGGAGGCTATAAGCTTAACCGCAAACCTTCCGAATACAAAATAGGTGATATTCTGCGGCTTACAGAAGGAACTTTAGCTCCAGTTGCCTGTCTTGAATGTGGTGCTGCTCCATGTGAACGCGCTCCACATTGCAGAACTCTTCCTTTGTGGAAAGAACTTGATGCACGTGTTTCCGGTTATCTTGACAGTGTAACTCTTGCAGACTTTATGAGGACAAAATGACCTTTACAGAATTAGAGCTTCCAAAAAGCGGCGACACTGTTGTTGTAGGAATGTCCGGCGGTGTTGATTCAACTCTTACAGCGTATATGCTCAAATCACGCGGCTGCAAGGTTATTGGCGTGACAATGTCCTTGTGGGATGATTCATTCCCGGTGCTTCAGCCGGCAGAAAATAAAGCAATAAAGGATGCATGCTTTGGTCCTGGCGAAGCAGATGATATAGAAGAATGCAAAAGGTTCTGCGCCAAATATGATATTGAGTATCACGTAATTGATGTAAAAGAACAGTATAAAAAAGAAGTAATAGAATATTTTAAGGCAGAATATCGCGCCGGACGTACGCCCAATCCTTGTATCCGCTGTAACAGAATGATTAAATTTGGCGCACTTTTAAAAGGTGTTGAAGCACTTGGAATAAACTTTGATTATTTCTGTACCGGCCATTATGCAAAGATTGTCCGCCCGAACGAAGGTCTTTATGGAACAGAGGTTCGACCTGCAATGATTGCGACTGCGACAGATGTTTCTAAAGATCAGACTTATTTTGTTTACCGTGTTCCGTCTGACGTACTGGAGAAGGTAAGGTTTCCGCTTGCCCTGATGAAAAAATCAGAAGTGTTTGAGCTTGCCCGCGAGCTTGGTCTTGAAGCAGCCGACCGTGCCGAAAGTCAGGATTTTATAAGCTCTGAATATTTTGATTTGCTTTTTGCCGATGTTCCGTCAAAGCCCGGCGATATAATCGATCTTGATGGTCATGTGCTTGGACAGCATCGCGGAATTGAACATTATACAATTGGTCAGCGACGTGGACTTGGAGTTGCAGTAAGCTATCCTGTTTATGTACATTCGATTGATCCAAAAAATAATGTAGTTGTTCTTGCTCCAAATAATGCGCTTGATTCAAACGGTTTGATTGCAGATGATTTTGTCTGGGCTGGTGATGTTGAGCCGCCTGAATCTGAAACTCCAATAGAAGCAATGGTAAAAATCCGCCTTGCAAGTAAACCTGTAAAAGCTTTTGTAGAACGCGCTGATGTTAGTGATGAAACTGAATATCGTGGTACTGCCTGGAAGGTTACCTTTGAAGAGTCTCAAAGAGCAGTTGCCCCAGGACAATCTGTTGTTTTGTACAAAGATGGATTAATCTTGGGTGGCGGAGTTATTTGCAATAAATTTTAGGCTGGTTGCTCTAAAATCTTTCTGCCTTCTTTCCTTTCTTTACAAATGCACTTGCATTATTAGATTTTCTTGAAGAAGAGCGTTCCGTCTGATTATGTACATTCGGCTTGCTTGATTTTCGCGAACGAGATTTTTCTTCTTTAAATCCATCCTGCTTTTTTGAACGTCCGTCAGAGTTTCTGTGTGATTTTTTGCTTTCTCCCTGTAGAATATCCTCTGCATGGCGGCGTGCATTTCGTTTGCGACCGCTGCCTTCTTCTTTTATGTCAATGTGCATGTGTGGAAGTTTTTTATTGCTGCGTGACATTTCAACAGCTTTTTTTGCAGAGGCTGCCGGAAGACTTACAAGAGAGAACTGCTGTGCAACATCAATGTCATCAACCATGCGGCCCGGAATATGAAGAAGATTACTAAAGTAATCTGCAAGTTCGCGTGCACGGTAACCGTCTTTTTTTCCAAGAGAAACAAATATACGAAGCTGATCCCCGTGAGGTCCCATATCTTTTGTGCTGATTTTTCCGTAATGCTTTGGACTGAGTTTTTCGCCGTACATTATAGAAAGTAAGGAAGCAACAACAGCCTGCGGCTCCTGGTCTTTGCAGATTTCCTGTGCCAGTGAAGTGAATTTTTCTGGAATAGGACGAAGGACAAAAGAAGGAGTTGTTGTGACATCTTCTGGCCCTTCGACAGGCTCAGGGAGTACACCTTCTTGTGGTTCCTGAGTATTGTCATTTTGTGGTTCCTGAACACTGTATTCCTGTGGTTCCTGAACATTGTATTCTTGTGGTTCCTGAGCTTGTCGAAGGACCTCCTGAAATAGACGCTCCTTCAGTTCATTCATCACGCGTTGTTCTTTAAGTGTAAGCACCTCATTTACAGTCGGCACTTTTTCTTCTGTCAGCTTTTTCTTTGTAGCCCGTTCTGCATTTTTAATAAAATATCCAAGCTTTCGGCGTTCTTCTGGACGTACAAAGGTAACTGCAATTCCTGTAGTTCCAGCGCGGCCGGTACGACCAATTCTGTGAACATAAGTTGCAGTATCAAAAGGAAGAGAATAATTTACAACGTGTGACAACCCGGAAATATCAATACCGCGGGCAGCAACGTCGGTTGCAACAAGAATGCGTGTCTTCTTTAAACGGAATCGCTCCAGAACCTTTTCTCGCTGGTTCTGCATAATGTCACCGTGCAAGGCTGCAGCTTCATAACCTCGCATATCAAGCTCGCGGGTAACGCGGTCTGCATCCATTTTTGTCATTGTAAAAACAAGTCCGTAAAAATCAGGCGAAGAATCAATCAGGCGGACAAGTGCTTCTGTTTTTTCGCTTTCTTTTACAAACCAGTATTTCTGGTCAATTAGCAGTGCTTCATCAACAACATTTTCCTCTTCGATAATGTCATATTCGCCCATAAAATCTGCGGCAATTTTAAGGATAGGAGCAGGCATTGTAGCACTGAATAAAAGAATGCGCGCATCAATATTTGACTTTTCGAAAATCTCGCGGATATCATCAATAAAGCCCATGTCCAGCATTTCGTCGCCTTCATCAAGAATAAAATATTTAATCTTGCTAAGATCAAGCGTTTTGCGTTCAAGGTGATCTTTAATACGTCCAGGTGTTCCTACAACAATTTCGCAGCCTGCTTTGAGTTCACGAATCTGAGCGGCATAAGAAGCGCCACCATAAAGTACAGTAGTTCGTGGAAATTTTTCGCTTGTAAAAGATTTCATTTCTTCGCAGGTTTGCATTGCAAGCTCGCGGGTTGGTTCCAAAATGAGTGCTTCTACGTGATCTGATTTATCATGAATATTTTGAATGATTGGCAAACCAAAAGCGGCAGTTTTTCCAGTACCGGTTCGTGCCCGTGCAATAAGGTTTGAATCACCATTCAAAAGGCGTGGAATCGCAAGCACCTGAATAGGTGAGGGTGTTACAAAGCCCTTTTTGATTACAGCTGCAAGAGCATATTCATCAAGTCCTAAATCTTCAAAAGAAATTTCATCTGAATCTGTATCGGCCGTAGTTTCATCATTTTCCAAAATGCCGTCAGCAGTTTCATTATCTGTCTGAGTTTCAATAATCTGTTCTTCTGTTTCGTTGTTAAATTCTTCAGTCATAGAGATTACAATATACTTTAAAAACGAGGTATAATCAAGCAAATAGTTGAAAATTTCGCATATGTTGATATTTTTTACTTTAAGAGCGAAGCTTAAATTTCTGCCAGTTTAGACAGAGCTTTTGATGCAGCCTTTTGAGAACTTTTCATTAGTTCCTTAAATTCTACCGCAGAAAAAATTATGAGCTTGCAGTCTTTAGAGGCAACTCCTGTTCCTCTAAAGCGTTCATCAAGAAGGCACAACGTGTCACCAACAAAAGAACCTTTTTCATAAATCTGACTTTCACCATTTTCGAATTGTTCTGTGATTGTACCAATTCTTATGTAGTAAACAGAGTCGGCCTTGTCGTCGGCGTTGAAAATTACTTCACCTTGTTGAATAGTTTTTGTGTTAGTTGCAGTTTTGAGGGCAGCAGGGTTTATAAAAAGCATGCGTCGTAATTTTACCATCCAGCCACGGTGTTCGCTATCTGGCAGCAGATATACTTCGCACTTAAGTAATAACTCAAAATATTGAGTAACATAAATCATCTGGGCAAAGAAAAGGAAGAAAATAAAAAAGAAATAAACCTTCATCATAAGAACAATGATTGTGCTGATTGTTCCGTAGACAATGTTGTAATTCGTAAGGTTCATGAACTTTGTAACCCAGTTTGAAATAAAATAGAAACAAAGCGAATCTAAAAGGCCGTAGATAAAGCAAAGGAACATAGGCGGCTTGGTGCTCGACAAAACTCTATACGCAAAGAACGTGAAAACAAAAATTACAAAGTACATTGCAAAAGAAACGATTGTGTGAGAATTTTGATTTACAATTGCTGGAAGATATTCCCGAAGTGGTTCAAAGTAGTTAGCAGATACTAACTGATTAAAACCAAACATAAAAATTATGATAGCGGCAATTACAATTACAAGAATGAATTCGGAAATGAACATCATTGCCTGGTTCAGAATGCCACGGCGTTTTTTGTCAGTTTTAAAAATTATTGCCATTGCACGGATTATCGAAAGGAACATTTTTCGGGCCATCCAGATAATCCATACACCTAAGAAAATATCAAAAAAGTGAAAGTTCTTTTTGTTAAGGATGTTGTTTATAAAAGGTCGGATATCTACAATAGATTCAATTTCGGCACCAAAGGCATTTACAAATTCCAGAATACCCGGCGATACTCTGATTATTCCGACAAGTACTGTAAAAATAATCAGGGCAAGGGGAACAAATGAAAAAATAAAACCAAAGGAACAAGCCGAAGCGCTTTCCAAAAGATTATTGCTTCCAAAGTTTGTGCAGGTAAGATAAATTATCTGTCCAATTTTTGTAAGTCGTTGAGAACGTTTGAGTTTGATCTTAATCTTTGGTGCAGCAACCTTTTTTCTCATTGTAAGTCCATGTAATATGGTCCTTCGACAGGCTCAGGAACCACAATGAAAGCATGTGAACCACAATGAATGGATGTGGTCCCTGAGCCTGTCGAAGGGGCCAATATGTTTTAGAAGTCTGCCAATTTTGGAGCTCTTGGATATGGAATTACATCACGGATGTTTTCCATACCTGTTACATAGCGCATAAGGCGTTCAAATCCAAGACCAAAGCCTGAATGAGGAACTGTACCAAACTTACGCAAATCAAGATACCAATCGTAAATGCTTTCGTCCATTCCACGGCGGTTGATTTCTGCGAGCAGCTTATCGTAATCTTCTTCACGTTCTGAACCACCGATAAGTTCGCCGATTCCAGGAACAAGTACGTCTACTGCCTTTACAGTTTTTCCATCCTCATTCTGTTTCATATAGAAGGATTTGATTTCCTTTGGATAGTTGAATACCATTACAGGACCGTTGTAAATCTGTTCTGTAAGATAACGCTCGTGCTCTGTTGCAATGTCGCAGCCCCAGTATGGCTTGAATTCAAACTTGTGTCCTGCGGAAGCGGCCTTTTCCAAGTCTTCAATTGCCTGTGTATAACTAATACGTGTGAACTTTGCATTTGCAACCTTTGTAAGGCTTTCAATAAGACCTGGCTGAATTCTTTTGTCAAAGAATTCAAGATCTTCGCGGCACTTTGTCAAAGCCCAGTTCAAAAGATATTTTACAAAATCCTCCTGAATGTCCATGTCGTCGTCAAGATCATAGAAAGCCATTTCTGGTTCAATCATCCAGAATTCTGCAAGGTGACGAGGTGTATTTGAATTTTCCGCACGGAAGGTTGGTCCGAATGTATAAACACGGCTCAAGGCTGTAGCCAAAGTTTCTGCTTCGAGCTGGCCTGATACAGTGAGCGATGCTTTCTTTCCAAAAAAGTCCTTCTTGTAGTCAACAATCTTATAAGCATCTTCCGGTTTCATTCCACCGGCACCGGCTTTTACACCCATTTCTGCAATTTTTTCCATGCTCAATGTTGTTACCTGGAACATTTCGCCGGCACCTTCGCAGTCTGAGCAGGTGATTTCAGGTGCGTTTATGTACTGGAAGCCGCGTTCCTGAAAGAATGAATGAACGGCAAATGCCATCTGGTTACGAACACGATAAACAGCACCAAAAGTGTTTGTACGTGCACGAAGGTGAGCAATATCACGAAGATATTCCATAGACATCTTGTTTTTCTGTAATGGATATTCATCCGGATTACATTTTCCAAGACATTCAATGCTTTCGAGAGTAACTTCAACAGCCTGTCCGCTTGCAGGAGATTCAATAAGAGTTCCAACTGCGCGAACACTTGCACCTGTGTTCAAAACCTTAAGAGTTTCTTCGATATTATTTACATTTGCATTATTAGAAGGATTATTGCGGTCAAAGGTAAGCTGAATATTAGCAAAGCAGCTTCCATCGTTAACCTGAATAAAGACAAGACCCTTTGAGTCACGAACCGAACGGATCCAGCCACAAACTTTAACCTGCTGTCCCTCCGGCTTAGTAGATAATAAATCTTTAATTAATACTGGTACCATTTTCTGGCCCCCCTATAATGAAATGTATGAGAATATAATATCATTTTTTAAGGGTTGTATCAAATACTACTTTTCTGTAGCAAAACCGTTTATCATGTCTGCAACCTTGTTTGTGGCAGCAAGATTCCTATCCGAAGCATTCATTGCAGCCTGTGCAGTATTTTTCATTTCTTCCATATGCGAGGTTACTGCATTAGACTGATCAAAGGTTTTTTCGGCAAGCTCTTTTAAAAGTCTTATTCCTTCAAATACAGAAATGCTTTGTCCCTTCATTTGAGAAGAGGCTGCATTAATATCTTTTGTAGTTCCTTCAAGGGTAAGCATGTCATTAAGGATGTTTTCTGCTCCACGACGCTCTTCGTTCATTCCTGTCTGAACTTCGGAAATAAGCTGTTCAAGGTGTTTGATTTTCTGACTAACGCTGGCAAAATTAGATGTAGATTTTTTAGAAGAATCAACAATTCCTTCAATAGATTCTTTAATTCCCTGAAGCAATCTTGAAATAGATTCTGATTGTTTAGCCGAGGTTTCTGCAAGTGTTCTGATTTCTGCGGCAACAACGGCAAAACCTTTTCCTGCTTCTCCGGCGTGAGATGCTTCGATTGCGGCATTCATTGCAAGAAGATTTGTCTGTTTTGCAATAGAGGCAATAGAAGAGTTTGCATTCATAAGATTTTCACTCTGCTGCTCAATGTTTCCAATCTGAGCACTAACGCTTTTCTGCTGCTGCTGACCTTCATCTGCTTCGGCAACAAGCAGTTTATATTCAGAGATAATTTCGTTTACATTTGCATCAACAGATTTAATGTTTTCTGTAATCTGCTCGATTACAGAAGAAGACTGTTGAATTGCTTTTGACTGCATGGAAAGCTTATTACCAAGACTTTCAATTTCTGTTTCTACCGACTGCATGCCTGTTGTAATTGCTTCAACCTTTTCTGTCTGCTCTGTAATATTTCCTGAAATGTCAGAGATTGTTGCAGCAGTTGTAGAAAGTACTCCAAGGTGATTTTCCATTTTTGTAGAAAGTTCGTTTCCTGTTTCGTGGAGGACACCTGTTTCGCCCTGAAGCTTCATGATAAGATCATTAAGACTCTTTATTACGGCGTTACAGTTTACCGCAAGTCGCGATAGTTCGTTATTTCCATTTTCCGGAATCCTGTTAGTTAAATCTGCAGTTCCAGAAGATATTTCTTCCATCGCATTTGAAATGATTTTCATTCTTCCAAAAATCTGGGAGGTAAAGAATAAAACAAGAAGAATACCGATAACAAGTGTTACAAGACTTACAATTGCAATGCTGATTACACGTTTTTTCAAAATTAAAAGAATATCATCAACATTAAAATCGCAGCCAATAAAACCAATTACTTTTCCCTGTGAATTTACAATTCCTTTATAGGACGAAATTGTGTAGCCCCATTCATCCTGATACTCTAATCCGGAAGAGTAGACGCCGCCATCTGCCATTGCGCTTAATGGACCTTCGCCGTATTCCGAAATATCTTCTATTGTTCCAAGCGGAGAAAAATTTTCTTCATCATTTGGGTCGCAGGAACCGTCTATAATATACATAAACTCTGTTCCGGAAACAGGAATCATAGTATAAAGATATTCACAATTTACAGTCTTTTTAATTTCCAGAAGGGCAAGGCGGGTTGTTTCATAAAAAGGATCATCTTCGCTGGGATTTTTGCAGAAGGCTTCAAATTCGTCGGGGTCAAAGCATGTGCTTGCTTTTTCTACAGCAGGAATGCCATGATTTGTGCAAACGGCAACTCCTGTATTGATGATGCTTAAGCCCGAAAAAACACCCATTATAGTACAAGCAAGAAGCAAAAATATACCAAAGAATAAAATGAATCTGGTTCTTATGGAATGCATATTTACCTCTGAAATAATATTATAACAGTCAAAAAATGCATTGACAATGAAATTTTCTGGGGAAGCGCAATTATCTGTGGAAGCGTAATTTACTACATTCTCATTGGAACGCCAAGGCTGTTAAGTTCATCTTTGATTTGACCTACAGTGTACGTACCGTTGTGAACCATGCTTGCAACTAACGCTGCATCTGCTTTTCCGGCTGTAAGTGCTTCTGCCAGATGAGCAGGAGTTCCACCACCGCCACTTGCAATTACAGGGACAGGAACATTTTCTGAAATAAGGCGTGTAAGCTCTATGTCATAACCATTCTTTGTTCCGTCTGCATCCATGGAGTTAAGAACAATTTCGCCGGCACCAAGAGAAACACCTTTTTTTGCCCATTCAAGTGCATCAAGGCCTGTATCAACACGTCCGCCGTTTATTGTAGTTCCGTAGCCGCTTGGTTTTGTAGGATCGCGTCTTACATCCATTCCAAGAACAATACTCTGGTTTCCGAATACTCTTGCACCTTCTGTAATTAGTCCGGGATTTTTTACTGCCTGACTGTTGAGTGAAACCTTTTCGGCACCAGCAAGAATTGTAGAACGGATATCTTCGATAGTTCCAATTCCACCGCCAACACAGAAAGGAATGAATACTTGCGATGCAACACGCGAAATTAAATCAAGAATAGGCCCTCGTCCTCGGGCAGAAGCGATGATGTCATAAAAAACAAGTTCGTCTACGCCCTGACGATAATATTCAGCCGCCATTTCGACCGGGTCACCAATATCTATATTATTTTGAAATTTTACACCTTTTGTTGTTCGTCCGTCTTTTACATCAAGACAGATGATAATTCGTTTTTTAAGCATATGTTATATCTCACAAAAATTCTTAATAATCTTTAAACCTGTTTCGCCGCTTTTTTCCGGGTGGAATTGAGTTGCAAAAACATTTCCATCTTGAATTACCGCAGGAACCTTAATTCCATATTCTGCGCTTGCTTTTACAATTGTTGAGTCTGTAGGGCAGATAACGTAGGAGTGGACAAAATAAACATCAGAGTCGTTTTTAATTCCTGCAAGGATAGGGCAGTCGCCGTTCTGAAAAGTAATGTTATTCCAGCCCATATGAGGAACCTTCATTTTCTGGTTTTTAAGCTCTGTCTCAATTGAATAAAAATGTCTTATTTCACCTTTTACAAGTCCAAGACATTCAGAGTTGCCTTCTTCTGAGTGTTCAAAAATAATCTGAGAACCAACACAGATTCCAAGCAGTGGGTTTCCTGCTGCAACCTGTTCACGTACAAAAACATCAAATCCGCTTTTTTTAAGCTCTGACATTGCATAGGCATCGTCGCCGTCACCAGGAAACATAAACCTATCGCAATCGGTAAGCTCTTCCGGCTTTTTAGAGCGGATAAACGGAATGTTCAGAAACTTTAAAGCTCTTTCAAGGCTTGTAATGTTTCCCGCATTAAAATCAATGATTCCAACCATGTTCAAGATTATAATTAAAAAAGTAGTATTTGGGAAGATTTCTTCCGATAATCTTTATATGAAGTTCAAAGATTTTTTTGCACTTGTTGTTAGTGTTATAAAGGACTGGCGTGTTATAGTTACTCTTGTTGCAATGCTATTTGTGATGTGGGCAGCAAATGTGATTATAACTTATAAAAAGAAGCCAAGAAAATCAAAGAAACGAAATGCTGCTCCTGCTGCAGCTCCTGCAAAACCTGCCGAAGAAAAGAAAGAAGCTTCTCAAGGCGAGGCTTCCGAATCTTAATTCTTTAAGTTTTTCTATACAAACTTTTTTTATAAAATCCTTTGAATTTACTTCCTCTTTTAACAAAATTTTTTGTTAACTATTACATGGAAGAAATAATTAAAATTGATGAAGATGACTCTATTTACGAAGATGATCCTGTTGCAAAATCTGCTTATAACAATTTTGGAATAAGGTATCTGTTTCCGTGGCAGCGGATGGTTATTTCAAATATCATGGAATCGTACGAAGCAATCCGCCGGAATGATGGTATTGCCGCTTTGCTGAGTGAAGCAGAAGATGATGTTTTTTGTAAGGGACGACAGATTGTTCTGCTTCCAACTGGAGCCGGGAAGTCGCTTTGTTTTCAGATTCCGGCGCTGTTACTTGACGGACCTACGCTTGTAATTTATCCGCTGCTGGCACTTATGACAGATCAGCAGAGACGTATGGAAGAAGGCAGTCTGCGTAGTGTAACGTTTCGTGGTGGGCAGACAGAAGCTGAACGGGCAGAAAATTTTCGTAAGCTCAAGGCTGGAGCAAAAATCATTCTTGCGAATCCGGAAGTGCTTCAAAGCAAAAGCCTTGTTGAACAGCTTAAAACGGTGGGAATAAGTCATATTGCAATTGATGAAGCGCATTGTGTTTCGGAGTGGGGTGATTCTTTCAGACCTTCGTATCTTGGACTTGGGGATGTTATAAAAGAAATAAACCCGCCTGTGATTACAGCTTTTACTGCAACTGCATCTCCACCGGTGCTTTCGCGTGTTGCCGAAATTCTTTTTGCAGGTCAGGCGCATATTGTCCGCAGTGAAAGTGACCGTCCGAATATTCATTATTATGTGCGTAAGGCTGCTGTGAAAAAAAAGGAAGCTTTATTGCTTGCCGCAACAGAACAACGACCAATGATTATTTTTTGTGGCACTCGTGGAAAATGCGAAGACATGGCGCGTGAATTGAATTTTTGCTATAGCCGTGGAACAGCCCAGTTTTATCATGCCGGCCTAGAAAAAGAAGAAAAGGAGGCTGTAGAAAAATGGTTTTACAAAAGTCGTGAAGGTATCTTGTGCGCCACATGCGCTTACGGGATGGGTGTGGATAAGAAGGACATTAAAACCGTTGTTCATTTAGAAGTGTCTGCAACAGCCGAAGCGTATATTCAGGAGGCAGGAAGAGGAGGGCGTGATGGAAGCATAGCAAAGGCTATTTTATTATGGAGTCTTCAGGATGGTCTTGATTATTCTGTTTTTAAGTCTGGTTCGCGTGAAGCAGCTTTGCGCGATTTTGCAGAATCTACAACGTGCCGGCGACAGGTTTTGCTTGATGCACTTGGAGCAGAACAGGCAGCCTGCAGCGGTTGTGATATCTGTCAGGGAATAAAATACGATTTATGCGACTGGGAGTTGGCTTACAAAATGATAAAGCGTCATCGGAATTTTTACAGCAAAGATGAAATACAGGAGGAGCTTTCTACACGAATGAATACACGGTTCCGAAACATCATTGGTCTTAATGTCTGGGAACATAACGACAGCGTAGAAACAATAAACCAGCTTATAAAAAGTGGACGGATAAAAAACAGCGGCATTTTATGGAAGGGGAAACTAAAATGAGGTGTAAGGGTTTATCCTAATCCATAATGGTGATTTCTACACGCCTGTTTTTTGCGCGGCCTTCTTCTGTGCTGTTTGAGGCAACTGGTTCTTTGGAACCTTTTCCCTGCGTAAAGATATGGTATTCATCGCGGACACCAAGATCTATTAAATAAGAGGCAACAGCTTCGGCACGTTCTTCGCTTAGCTTCTGGCGTGCACTTACAGTACCTCGTTCTGCACAGTGACCGGTAATCAAAAGGTCATTTGAATATTTTTTAAGCAGTTCACCAATTTTCTTAAGCTTTACTTTTTCGGAATCAAGGAGCTTGTCTGAATCTGCTTCGAACTGAATATTATCAAGACTGATTGTCAGGCCTTTGTCGCCTTTTTTTACAGAAATATTATCAAGCTTGAGTTTGTCAAATGTATCTTTCAGCTGCTTTACGGTTGTATCATCATTAAGCGAACTGAATTCTGTAAGCTCTGCATGTGCTGTACCAGTAAAGACATAAAGGTTGCCGTAAATATCCTTAATCTTTATAAGAAATTCTTCGTCATAATGATCTAACAGGCCTTTGTCGTTGTCCCAGTAAAGAGTCTGTTTTGACCAGCCTGTAGATTGTGTAAGAGTCTGGCCGGCATTAAGCTGTTCGTCTGTTGCTTCGTAGGAAAATTCATAATCAACAAGAATTACATTGAGCTTTTTGCCGTCTATTGTTTTGTCTTCCTTATAGGTGTAATTTGCTTCAAAAGGGAAGATAAGTGCTTTTTCCATGTTAAAGGCTTTGCGTACATCCTGAACTTCTTTTCCTTTTGCTGTCCAGGTTTCGCCGACCTTAACTTTTTTATCAGGAAAAACTGGAACGTTACGGACTGTAGGCATATAAATATCATCAGAAATTGTAAGCTCACCGTTTTTCTTTCGTGAAAATACAGAGGTTGTTTCTTCGCCCCAGGTAAGGCTTCGTCCGGTACGCTGGCTTATAGAGTTTTCTGTAGTCATGTAGGTTGCGTAAATAAAAGCTTCTCCGTCGGCTGCAACGTTTGTCATTTTGGAAGAAATACGGTTGATGATTTCGGCATGATGGCTTGGCACATTGTTGATATAAACGTCTTCTTCTACAGTAGAAATATAACTGCCGGAATTGCCTTTCTTCTGTTTGAATTCGAATTTAACAGACTGTGCAGAAAGAACTGCCGCAAATAATAAGATTGATAAAATAGAAATTGCTTTTTTCATAAAATATCCCTTATAATTCCTTATATGTTAAACAATATTTCTGTAAGCACGTTACTTTTACTTTTCGTCATATTTTTGCTTGTACTTTTGATAATTTTTCAAGAGATAAGAATAAAAATCAAGCTTAAAAAAATCCGTCAAGATGCAATAAAACGCTCTACTGCAGTAAAAGGCGGTCAATTAGCCGAACAGCTGGCTCCATTTCTGCCAAATTTTCCCTGTAATCCCGCTGATGCACATTTTTTAGGTCAGCCCATAGATTATATAGCTTTTCCGGGGCTTGCTGAAACAGACCAGACAGATGAAGTTTTGTTGATAGAAGTAAAAACCGGTTCTTCGCAGCTAAATTCCCACGAAAAAGGAATTAAAGAAGCCGTAAGAACCGGTCGTGTAAGATATGTTGAATATCGGATAAATTAGGGATTGTTTTGCTGAAAACTTTTCTTAAAACTTTCCTGAAATCTATCCTTAAAGGACTACGTTATTCTGTTTTAACAATTCTCTTGCAGAATCTACACTGTCTGTTCCATGAAGGTTTTTGATTGGTGCAAATTCTGATTCGCGTTTAACCTCAAAAGCAAGGTTGTTGTCCATCATGTGAACCATATCAAGAACAAGCAGCTCGAATTTATATCCGTTAGGTTCTGTTGGAGAAACCTTGTTGCCGTCGGCATCAATAAAAGGAATCTTCTTTTCAACAACATGAACTTCAAGGCTGTCATTTACAATCTGCTCAAGCTTATCGAGCGCAAACAGGTAGTTCAAAATTACGCCGAATTTGTATGTAAGGCTTCCATCTGAATCTTTTGCTTCGGCCATTTCTTTTGACATTTCGTAGTATTCAACGATTGAAGGTTTGTTGTCTTCAAGACATAAAAGTCCCATTTTTTCATGAGGCTCTACCTTTCGTACAACTTTTGAAGCACTCTGATATTTTCCTTCGATTGTTGCACCAACAAAAACAGGATCTGCAATTCTCTGCAGTACATTATCAACTGCAAAAATATTAATCCATTTAACGCCGCGTGCATGAAGATCTTTGTCCAGACCTGCTTTTACCATTGAAGTAAACCAGCCGCCGTTTCCGTTAGGGGAGGTTGCAAGTCTTCCTTTTTCTTCAAGCAAAAGCTTTCCGTCATAATCAACAGCGCAGGCCATATCCTGAATAAAGAATTTAACAAAATCTTTGTTGTAGCCGAAATAATTATGCTCTGCAAAGAATTTTTGAGTTGCTTCGTCATTCTTTTCGCTTGTCATTATGTACAAAGGAACATAAGCGCCTGCCTTTTTTACAACGTCAAGCAGATTGTTTATGAGGCATTCAAAAATGTAAAGGTGACGTGTTTGTCCTACGTCAAAGCAGCCCTTTGGAAGATCAAAGCCAAGACGTGTTCCCATGCCGCCTGCAAGAAGAACTGCAGCAACCTCGCTTTTCTTAATTGCTTCAAGACCAAGCTTTTCGTAACCAGCTTTGTTCTTTGCAATTTCGTCAATGCTTAGTGCAGGTGGAGGAGCAAATTCTCCGCGCTGTGATTGTGAAGACTTTCCAATTTTGTCTAAGTCATTCCAGTTAATATTTTCAATCTGTCTCAAGAGCTCCTGTTTTGCTGTCTCGTTCAGACTGTCAAAATAGCGCAAAACCTGCTCTTGATTTTTATCCTGCAATAATTTTTTTGCGTCATCAAATGTAATCATAAGCGTTTAGTCTGCTGTAAAGCGAATTGTTTCCCATTTCTCGTTGAATTTTTCAAGATCTTCACCAACGTCGAGCTTAAGCTCACCGCCAGCCATTTCTTCTGCCTTATACATAGGAACAGTTGTACGAAGCTTGTCTGCTTCAAGGTTTACAAAGCCTGGGAAGCGGAAATCATCAAGGAACAGTGCATATACTTCTGGTCTATGGATAAAGTTGATGAATTCCATAGCTCTGTCGTAATGCTTTGCGCCCTTAAGGATAACCATAGAGTCAAGATACATTGGACCACCTTCCTTTGGAATAAAGAAGTCAATCATATCTTCCTGCTTATCTTCCGGAACTTCGCCATATACAACTTCTGCATAACCCTGGCAAACCCAGAAGTCACCAGCTGCAAATGATTTTCCAAAGCCTTCTGCATCAAACTTTACAAGGTTTGGTTTCCACTGATTGTTGATTAAATCTGTGGCAGCCTGAAGCTTTGCATCATCAACTGTGTTTACAGAAAGTCCCTGGTAAGCAAGTGCGTCACCAATAACTTCGCGCATATCGTCCATCATAGACATGTGGCCTTTAAGGTCTGTGCGTGCAAAAATGTTCCATGATTTTTCGTAATTAGTAACCTTCTGCTTGTTTACAGCAATACCAGCCATACCAAGATAGTATGGAACCTGCCATGTCATATCTGAATCAAAAGTCATAAGCTGCTTGCAGGCAGGGTTGATGTATTTCTTGTTTGTGAACTTTTCCTGATTAATCTGCTGAAGCATTTTCTGATTAATCATGATTGAAGTATAGTCCTGTGAAGGGAATGTAATATCGTACCCCTTAGCACCAGCCTTGAGCTTTGCATACATAACTTCGTTTGAATCGAAGGTATCTACCTTAACAGTACAATTAAATTCTTTTTCAAAAGCCTGAAGTACTGAATCTGGAGTGTAATAAGTCCAGTTATAAAGGTACAAAATTCCATCATCTTCATCTTTACAGCTTGTGAGTGTGAGTGATGAAGCGACCAACAATGTTGCAGCTAATGCAAGCAAAAATTTTTTCATTAGTATATCTCCTAAAAAAATGATTCAGATTAATGTCCGGCCGCAAAGCCTTTTAATCCCTTGCGGCAGATAAATGCAATAGTACAGGTAATGATAATCATTACAACCGACAGGGAATTGATTACAGGCGAAACTCCAAAGCGTATCATTGAATATACGTACAATGGAAGTGTCGTTGAACCAGGTCCCGAAACAAAGAAGGTAATTACAAAGTCTTCAAGAGACATTGTAATTGCCATAAGGAAGCCCGAAAGGATTCCAGGGAAAATTGCAGGAACAACTACCTTAAGCATTGTCTGGCGTTCTGTTGCTCCAAGGTCGTGCGAAGCTTCGATAATTGAATAATCAAATTCATCAAGACGCGCATTTACCATAAGGAAAACAAACGGAAGACAGAAGGTTGTGTGTGCGGCAAAAACCGTAAACAATCCCAACGGCAGATGGATTCCGCTGAAGAAGATAACCATAGAAATACCAATGATAACTTCCGGCAGAACCATAGGAAGATATGTGAGGGTCTGTATTAATTTCTTTCCCTTGAACTTATACCAGTTTACGCCGATTGAAGCCATTGTTCCAAGCAGAGTAGAAACAAGTGCCGAAGAAAAAGCAACAATACAGCTATTTAAAAGTGCTGTCCACAAGGCATTTGATTTAAAGAAAAGCTCTTTATACCATCGCATGCTAAAGCTTGTAAATTCTGCACCCTTGCTGTCGTTGAAAGAATAAATGATAATAACGAACAGCGGAATAAAAAGGAACAAAAGGGTAATCCATAAAACAGTTTTAGAAAAAGACCATTTATGCTGACCGGCTTTTTTCCAGGAACGGCGGGCATGACGTGCATTTTCGGAGGTTGGCTTGCCTTTGCCGCGAATGGCATCTGCAGCAAGCATAAAAAGATTTTTTGCCATTAGTTTGTACCTCCCACGTAGTTTTCTTCTTTTGTATTTTTTGTCTTAAGCTTTGCATCCTGAGTGTTGGAGCGTGTAATCCATGCAATTCCGGCAACAGAAATGATTGTAAGAACCATAGAGAAGGCTGCTGCCAGAGGCCAGTTACGTGTCTTCTGAACCTGGTCAACAATAATGTTTCCGAGCATATAAGAGTCTTTTCCACCAACGAGGAGTGGTACAGTATATGCACCAAAAATCGGGATGAAAGTAAAAATCAAAGCCGAAATAATACCGCTTTTAATACCGGGAATCAGAACCTTAAACATAGACTGAGGCTTTGTTGCTCCAAGGTCGCGTGCAGCTTCGAGCAGTGAAAAATCAAAGCGGTCTACTGCAGTAAAGATTGGCAGAATTGCATAAGGAATATACATGTAAACACTTACAAGAATTACCGCCTTTGTATTGTAAAGGAACGGAACATATTCTTTTGTAAGATGCAATGCCATCAAAACCTGATTCAAAATACCGTCGTTGTTCAAAATGCTCATCCAGGCAAAAATGCGGATAAGAGAGTTTGTCCAGAACGGAATGATTACCAGGAACAAAAACAATGTCTGATGCTTGCTTCTTGCCATTGCGTAAGCGCTTGGAATAGAAACAAGAATTGTAAATATAGTAGAAAGAATCGTAATTTTAAGGGTGCGCAGAACAATCAAACCATATTCCGGCTTGCACATCTGCTTATATGCCTTAAACGAAAGCTTCCATTCAACACCGCCGTAAGTTCCTTTCTTAAGGAAGCTGTAAATAAAAATGATGATGAGTGGCGCAACAAAAAATATCATAAACCACAAGCCCATAGGCCAGCCGTAGAAAGAGCCCATGGTCAATAATTTATCTTTATCTTTTGAAAGTTGTTTCTTATTCATAATACTGATACCTGTTGGCTAATAGCTTAAAGCTAATAGCTATTAGCTATTTAAGGATGTCTTCTACAATATAGCCGTCTTCTGCCGACCACGAAACATATACACGGTCCTTCCACTGAATAACCGGGCCATCGTCCATGTAGTCTGTATGCTGCTTGAATACTTTGATGATTTTTCCTGTATCAAGCTTTACATAAAACTTTGACTGGAAGCCGGAATAAATAGGCTCTTCTACAATACCGCTGAATACATTTACATCTGTGCGTCCACCAGTTTCCGGCGGTTCAAGTGTAATACGGATTTTTTCAGGACGGATTGTAAAGGCAACCTTCTGTCCTTTGTCTGTATTTTCGTAATCTGTAACCTGCATGTAGCGGTCAAGGGCTGCTGTTGCTTCTGTATCAGAGGCGAGTGGAGCCTGTTTTCCAAGTTCAGGAATGCTAAGGGTTGCCATAAAGTCGTCGTTACCGTTTGCATCCTTATGAGGTACACAGTCAACAACTTCGGCATCAAAAAGATTTGTTTCGCCAATAAACTGAGCTACAAACTGAGTTGCAGGACTTTCGTAAATTTCGTATGGAGTACCAATCTGAAGCACGTGGCCTGCATTCATAACTGCAATGCGGTCGCTTACAGAAAGGGCTTCGCTCTGGTCGTGAGTTACATAAATAAATGTAATACCAATCTGGTCGTGCAGACGGTCCAGGTCAATCAAAAGATTGGCGCGGAGTTTTGCATCCAGGGCAGACAAAGGCTCGTCCAGAAGTAAAACTTTTGGCTCGTTAATAAGGGCACGTGCAATTGCAACGCGCTGCTTCTGACCACCAGAAAGCTGATTTGGTTTTTTATCAATATGCTGGTCCAGCTGAACAAGATGAACATATTCGCGAACCTTTTTGTCAATTTCATCTTTTGGAAGTTTTTTCAGACGCAATGAGAATGCAACATTTTCATAAACAGTCATGTGAGGAAAAAGTGCATAAGTCTGGAAAACAGTGTTTGACTCGCGCTTGTCCGGATTCAATGGAATAACGTTCTTATCATCAAAAAGAACAATTCCATCATCTGGAAATTCAAAGCCTGCAATAATACGGAGAAGTGTTGTTTTTCCGCAACCGGAAGGACCAAGGAGAGAGAAGAATTCTCCTGGTTTAATAGTAAAGTTGATGTCATCCAAGGCTACAAAATCGCCAAATTTTTTGGATACATGATCAATGGTAACCTGACTTCCTTTCATTCAAGTGACCTCAATCTAAAAAAATGATAAGCCGTACATACGCACGACAAAAAGCACTTTCTTACAAAAACTTAGCTATTTTGCTGGGTCGTTTAGTAAT
>JAGCTZ010000165.1 GCA_017963165.1 Treponema sp. | reverse complement strand
TCTGCTTCATCTACATAACCTGCTGCGCGCAAGTTTCTCTTTCTTTTAGGAGAACGTTTTGTCAAAATATGACGAAGGTTCTGCTTCTTGTGCTTAACTTTGCCAGTACCAGTAAGAGAATATCTCTTTGCTGCTGACTTCTTAGTCTTCATTTTAGGCATTTTTAAACCCCTTATTTTGCGGCTTTTGCTGAGATTGTCATCGACATGTTTCTGCCGTCCATAGCAGCAGGCTTTTCGATGTTGTACGCCGAGGTAAGTCGCTTTAACACCTCATTCAGAACTTCAAAGCCGAGCTCTGTGTGAGCAAGTTCACGTCCGCGGAAACGGATTGTGACTTTAACCTTGTCACCCTCGTCCAGAAATTCCTGTATATGTTTGGCCTTAGTATCCAGATCTCCGGAGCCGATTTTCGGCTGCATGCGGATTTCCTTAAGCTTCAATACCTTCTGATTCTTCTTGGCGTCACGGAGCTTTTTTTCCTGTTCGAATCGGTATTTGCCATAATCAAGTATTTTGCAAACTGGCGGGTTAGCATTAGGTGAAACTTCAACAAGGTCAAGGTCTCTGTCTTTTGCCATGTTAAGGGCTTCCTGCGTTGCAACAATGCCCAGCTGATTTCCCTCGTCATCAATAAGACGAACCTCGCGGACACGAATCATTTCATTAATTCTCTGTCCATTGTTTTTGTTGTTTGTGTTATTCACGTATGCCAATTTTCCTCCTGGAGTTACAAAAACTCTCTTTAAACATATAGCGTGTATCTTATTATTATATGGATTTTAAAGGGGAGTGTCTAGTCTTTAGGATTTAGGTTCCAGGTTTTAGGTTTTAGGATGATGAAGGGGAAAGCCTTCCCCTGGCTTCAGCCATGGTGTTTTCGACAAGCTCAACCACCACGTCTTTCGCCACCCCTTCTAACGAGGGATGCAGTCTGTTTCAAGCCCCGTAACGCCCCATGTTTATTCTGATCTTTGTTTTTTCAACAATTCTTCTTAATATCAATTTTTCTTTTCATTTTTCTTAATAGCGAATATAATAAAAAATATAAAGAGTTGTAATATAATTTTGAGGAGCTGATTATGAAAAAAAATGCCTTCCATACAATAAAATCAATTGTTGTAATTCTTTTTGCAACTTTCGGATTCTTTTTTGCGGCATGTTCATCTTCTGCAGGAGGAGAATATGCTGGTGACTACAATGATGGAGAGGTTGTTGCATATTTTTTGTGTGAAAAATTATGTAATTCCAGCGAAGAAACAGTAAAGCTTTGTTTTTATTCAGATAGAAGTGTAAAGCTTCGCGCAACTTCTCTGGAAGATGACGACGATAAGTTTGGAAAAAGGTATGATAAACTTAGAGGAACTTATATTGGAGATCCAAAACAAAATAACGGAACTCTAGAGATTAAGTTTGAAGAAAAAGGAGAATGGCATCCATACACAGGAAAAACTTCGTATTCCAGTGAAGCAGAGGCACTCGCAGATATACATTGGAGAGTTGAATATATACCTTATAAACCTTCAAATGGAATAACAACCTGGCAGGCTACAGTCACAGATGGTACAATTAAGTTTTCAAATGGGGAATACAAATATGCTGATGATGATTCAAGACCTTATGAATTTACAAAATGCACTGCAAGTGATTTAGGACCATATCGTTATGATGGAATAAAACGAAGAAAAAGTAATAAAAAGCTTACATCATGGACAATACCTGAAGGATATTCTTCGGTAAGTAATTATTGCTTCAGTACATATTCTTCATCCACAAAAGATGACTATAAATCTCTGGAAAAAGTAACACTGCCTTCGTCAATTAAAAAGATAGGTTATCAGGCTTTTTATAATTGTATAGCACTTAAGGAAATAAATTTACCGGAAGGTCTTGTTGAAATTGGCGATGGTGCTTTTTGTGACTGTACAAGTCTGGAAAAAATAACTTTACCTTCAACACTACAAAAGATGGGTAAATGCGTTTTTGGAAAAACCTTTGATGATTCTGCTTCTGAAGCTCAGGAACTTGCAAAGAATATTCTGGAAGTTTCATTCGCAGAAGGAATTACAAAAATTCCTGATTTAAGTTGTAATGCCACATATATTGGTTATATTTCAGAAGTAAAAAGTGTAAAGCTTCCTTCTACGGTAAAAATAATTGGAGAAAAAGCTTTTTATCAATTGTATTTAACTCCATCAATTATTATTCCAGATGGTGTAGAAGAAATTGAAGATGAAGCATTTTATGGTGTTTATGAAAATAAAGAATTTAATAATGAAGTGGAGGAAATTGTGCTTCCTTCCAGCTTAAAGAAAATTGGTAAAAGTGCTTTTGAAAATAGAAGAATCAAATCTTTAGTAATACCAGAGCATGTGGAAGAAATAGGCGAAGAAGCTTTTAGAGCCTCTTATAAAACTTCCATAAGACTGGAAGAATTAACGCTTCCTTCGTCATTGCGAATAATAGGAAAATATGCCTTTTATTACAATGCGCTGGAAACAATAATAATTCCAGAGGGTGTAGAAGAAATCTATACAGACGCTTTTCAGAGTAATATATCAGATGAAAATCCAACATTTATAAAGGAATTATTCTTACCTTCGTCACTAAAGATTCTGGCTAATGATGCCTTTACAGCAGCATACAAAGCAGAAACTATTAAATATGCTGGAACAGTATTTGAATTTCAACCTTTTTTATATAAGCTTATGTCTGGTACTAGTTCAAGGTCAACAAAAATCTATTGTGGGGAGCAGGATGTAACAGATTTCTTTAACCAGATCAGAAGTAGTACTTATATAAATACTCAATGGGAAAATGAAGAAGAGGATATTTTATTTACCTTCAAGAATGATTCCACTTATACAAAGGAAAAAGGTGAGACGATAGAAAAAGGTTTATGGGCTAATAAAAATAGAAAATTTATTTTCTATCGTGAAGATGCCGAACCAGAGGAAGTTGAATATTATTCTAATTCTGGTACACTTGAATTAGAAGGCCTGGGTACTTTTACAAAAGTAGATACAGTATCTTTAATTGAAAAGAAAGAATATTCTTCCGAAAAATGGTGTGACAATGCTGTAAGCGAAAATGGGAAGTATGTATATTATAAATATTATTTTAGAACGATTCCTGATGATACATATTATTACTTGTGCCTTGATAATTCTGTTCATTATGTACTTGAGACCGACTCAAATGGACATAATGTGTATGAAGACAGATTTTATAAGTCTTGTAAGGACAAGCTTGAATTATTATTGAATGACAGCTCAAAAAATTCTTATGATCACGATTTTGATTCACAAATGGGACAATCAGAATATTTTAGATACGTATACTCTGACCCGCAGCTTGAAGACTAGAAAAAGAGATATAGTAGTTTTATGGCAGAATTTATTTCTACTTTCATAACCGGCTTCCAGAATGTAGTAAAAGCAGATCTTGAAAAACGGTTTGCCAATATAAAAATCCTCAACCTGTACGACGGGCTCATTCATTATAGATTCGACGGCGATTCTCACCAGCTGGAAAAAATAATATATTTTAATAATACTTTTTTTGTGCTTAAGACAATGAAAGGTAAAGGACTTAATTTTCCATCGCTTGTTGGTGCACTTTGCAGTTCAAAAAATTATTTTCTTGTGAATAAAGGAAGTTTCCGCGTAAGATTCATTCAGGAAAATCAGTTTGCAAAGGTAGATAAAAACCTGGCACGACGGGCCGAAGAATATGTTCTTGCCAATTCAAAACTTAAACTTGACAGGCTCTCTCCTTCGAACGAAGTGTGGTTCAGTATAAGGCGCGAAGGCTTTGCCTTCTGTGGTGAACTTATTTCCAAACGTGAATTTACAGAAAAAAATCTTCATAAAGGTGAGCTTAGACCGGAAATTGCATATCTTATGTGCTATTATGCCCAGCTCGAAAAGGACAGTGTTGTTGCCGATCCATTCTGTGGTTATGGTTCAATCCCTGTCCAGCTGGTAAAAAGATTTAACTGCCACAAGATTTTTGCATCAGATATTGATGAACAAAAAATTGAAGAATTAAAATCTAAAAAACTTGCAGCTTATGAAAATGTCCTGCTTGAGTGTCAGGATGCATTTGAACTTTCATCAATCCAGGATAAAGAACTTGATGCAATTATAACAGATCCGCCATGGGGTCTTTGGGAAGAAATAAGCGATATGGAAGGCTTTTATAAAAAAATGTTCCAGTCCTTCCGGCGCATTCTTAAACCAGATGGAAAAATGGTTATTTTGAGCGCCCGCACCAAAGAACTGGAAAATACCGTTTCTGCAACAGGTTTTTCAATAAAGAATTCCCTTCACACACTTGTAAACGGCAAAAAGGCAACTTTGTATGTCATTGCGAACTAATAGATTGCTTCGCACTGCGTGCTCGCAATGACAAAATAATTTACTGCCTGTAAAGATAGGCCGGGTAAGTATTATAGTTATTCAAATCATCCATAACAGCTGCCGGAACTCCAAGCTTAGACGCTGCTTCTTTATTCTGAATGCGGCTAATCATTCCAAAAAGCGATTCGCGGAATGTCTGCTTGTGTTCATAACGGTATGCAATTACTTTGCAGGCATCCATTTTAAGCTCAACCTTCTGGAGCGTAATAATCATATTGTCCCAGCTGTCAATTCTATCAATAAGATGGTTTTGCATAGCCTGTGCAGCAGAGTAGATTCTTCCATCGGCAAGTTCTCTAACTCTGGCAAGCGAAAGACCTCTGTTTTCGGCAACAATTGTTACAAACTGATTATAACATTCATCAGATATAGACTGTAAAATATCTTCCTGTTCTTCTGTAATTTCTTCATAGAAATTTCCCATAAGCTTGTTGCGGCCGGAATGAATTGCTTCTATCGTTATGCCTAAGTTGTCCAAAAGCTCTGTAGCATCAATAAGCTGTCCGGCAATTACTCCGATTGAACCGGTAATTGTATTTCTGTTTGCATAAATTTTGTCTGCAGGACACGAAATATAATAACCTCCCGAAGCAGCTGTTGGTCCCATGTAAACATAAAGCTTTTTTCCTGTCTGTTTATAAGCTGTAAGTGCATAATAAACTTCATCAGCCTGGTAAACTCCACCGCCTGGAGAATTTACATACATTGCAATTGCAACATTGTTTGAATCATTTTTAAGCTTATTTATTGTGGAAAGCAGCCATTTTTGATTGTAAGTGCTATTTGCAGCTTCCATTGTGCCTTCAACATAAACTGCAGCAATATATTCTTTTCCACTGTTATAAGAATAATTAACGGAAGAAACCCCGCTTGGATTTGCGGTAGGATTTGCAATAGAAACCTTTGGCGTTGCATTCTGTTTGTTGAACCAGCGTGCATAAACAACGCATCCGCCTGTGAAAATAATAAGAATAATAAAAACTATTATTCCTGTTTTTGTGTCTTTTTTCATATTAATTCAAATCCTCCGGTAAGATTTTTTGATTTTCAAGCGCATCTTTAAGCAGTGCGTGATAAGCATTTGTCATTGTCATGTCATAATAAGGAATAACCCACAGCAAACCGACACCAAAAGAAATGGCTCCAAGCAAGAACCAGCCGATAAAACTGAGTACTGTTACAAAAATATCCCAGCGATGTCCTTTTACAATTAATTTACTTAATCTTAATGCTTTTCTTACTCCAACTTCCGGGAATTCGGCAAGGAAAAACATAATAAAATTATATTCGATTGATTTTATAAACATTGGAATAAAGCCAATAATAACAACGAAACCCATTATTGCTGCAAGGGCATATTCAGAAGAATCTCCTGCTAACAAAGAAAATGGAATTACTATAATAATTGCAATTGGAATTGCAAGCAGTCCCCAGATGGTAAGCCATAAAAGCCGCCACAGACCGCCTAAGATTCCTCTTGACCATTTGTTTAAGCCGTCAAAAACAACACTTATAGAAACAGGTTCCGGTGAACGTGAATAAACTATAAAAAGATGAACAAGTGCAATTTCCAGAATAAAGCCTACAAGCATGCTTATAAATGAAAGAATCATTACAGGCGGTGAATAAGGACTCGAAGGATTTGATGTAAGATATGTGAAATATTCCTGAAGAGATGAATTGGCAAGGTATTCAATGTCTTCTGCCGTAATGCTTGTTGTTGGGGTAGTAAAAGAAAAAATTACACTTATTGCAACAGAAAGCAAAGCTGCAAAAATGGCAACACGCCATCTGCCCTTAAGCTGCATCAGTGCAAACTTTTTATATGTGTGTCTTTGAAATTCCATTTTATAATTCTCCAATACAAATAATTTATCATTTAATTATACCACAGCTTATTCCAAAAAAAAAGATGAAAGACCTCACACGTCCTTCATCTTTAAAAAGTAAACAAAATATTAGGGCAGGCCAACAGGTGCCTGGATGTCGAATTTTCACCCGTATTGTGCCGTATAATATAATTATCGGATTTAAGCTTAAGGACTTTATACAAAAAACAAATCTTTAATATAATTCTTTTTCCTAAATGGACTATTGACTAAGATTTGTTTTTTTTAGATGATATTTGCTTATGGAAGATGAGAAAATAACCCGTGCGTATCTGGAAACGCTTTCCTTTGCCGATTTAGTTAAAATTGCTGATGAATATGGCGTAGATGTTCCTGAAGACTTGGACAGACGTTTCCTTTTGTGTGAGCTGCTTGAGCTTGCAGAAGAAAACAGACATGATCATGATTCTTCTATGGTTATTTCTTCAGAAGATGGTATTGGTCAAAGTACAAATCTTCCAAAAGGCTACAACGAAACACATGTTTCCTGTGTTTTGTGCAATCCGGTATGGGCATTCGTTTTCTGGGATATAAGCGATACAGAATTGAATACGCTCAAATCTCTTCCAGATTGTTCTATAGCTCTTAGAGTTTGTGTTCTTGGTTCGGATCAGGACCTTACTCCAGAAGAAGTTTTCGAAATTGCAATTCCTGGCGGTGCCAAAGAGCAGTATGTTCTGATTCCTGCAGGAAAACGCTTTATAAGAATTGAACTTGTCTGTGCAAGTGGAACAAACAGAGAAGTTCTTGCTTTTTCTCCAGTTGTTTCAATCCCAAAAAGTAGTGAATTTGTAGAAAACTATCAGCCTGGAGTAGATAATAATTTTCCACCGATAATTAAGCATTCAGGAATAGAAAAGCTCCTTCTTGATCAGTATAAAAATTATCGACATTCATTTTCGTGAACGAGGCTTTCTGACAAAAGGTTTGATTAAAAGGAATTAAGAATGACAAAGAATTTAGTTTTTATCATTAAAACATATCAGGATTTTATTAGAACAAACGGTACAGATATTTCCGTTCAGGATCGTCCAAAACTAAATTCTTTTTTTGAAGCTGTTTCCGATTCCTATATTCCACTTTTAGATATGTTTGAACGGCTTGAAGCAGATAAAGTTAACTTTAAGCTTGGACTTGTGCTTCCACCTGTTCTTTGTTCTATGCTCGAAAATCCTGCAGTTCAGGAGCTTTATATAGATTTCCTTGACAGGCGAATTGCTCTTGGAAAAAAAGAATTAAACCGCTGCAAGGATAATCCACAGGCTATAGAACTTATTTCTTCGACTGTTGAAAAAAATAAAACACTTAAAAAAGAGTTTTCCGAAAAATATTCAAAGAATCTTATTAAAAAATTTGCAGAATATCACAAAAAAGGTGTGATAGAGATTCTTGCAACTTGCGCTACAGATATTTTTGTTCCACATTATGCAGATTTACCGGAAGCTCTTTCTGCACAGATAGAAATTGGACTTCAGGCTTATAAACGAAGCTTTGGCGAAATACCGGAGGGTTTTTTCCTCCCGGAATTCGGTTATACTCCTGGAATTGAAAAGATTATCCGCGCTTATGGTTATTCTTATACAATTCTTCATGCAAGAAGCGTGCTGCTTACAGATTCACTTCCTTCAAATGGCATTTTCTATCCTGTACGAACAGATAATTCTCTTGTTATATTTACAGCAGATCCTTTTGTAAATGAAGAAATTTGCGGTGAAGAAGGTTATTGTACTTCAAGTGTATACAGAAACGAAAACCGTGATATTGGCTTTGAGCTTGAACCTAAAAAGCTTACACCGGTTCTTGAAGAAAAAACTGCCCGTTATTCAACAGGTTATAAATACTGGAAAAAAGACTTTAATGAAGATTCAGCAGTTTCTTATTCATATAAAGCTGCCTGTGAACAGGCCGAAAAAGATGCAGAAAGTTTTATAGAACAGAAAAACGATTATCTTTCTAAGGCCGTTAACTTTTCACAGGATAAAGAAATTGATTTTGTTTCTTCTATCTGTTGTATTAATGACAATGAAATGCGTAAGCAATGGTCAGAATATTTAATATGGCTTGAAAATGTTTTAAGAAAAGTTGCTGCCGGTTCGGACCTTAAAATTTCTTTATGCCGGGAAATGGTATCAAAACAGTTCTCACTCGAAAAAATCACACCATATTATTCTTCGGGCGCCGGCGACGGCTATGGAGAAAATCTTCTTTCAAGTAAAAACTGCTGGATGATGCGTTATGTTCGTAAAGCAACAGAAAGAATGATAGACCTTGCAGAGCGTTTCCCAAGCGATACAGGACTTAAAACAAGACTTTTGAATATTGGTTCAGTTGAACTTCTTCTTGCCCAGTCAAGCTCGTTAGCAAAAATGATAGAAGATGATGACTGTGCAGAATATGCAGACAGACGATTCCGACTTTCGATTAATGCCTTTACAACTGTTTTTGATTCATTGGGTTCAAATACAGTAAGTACAGAATGGCTTACAACACTTGAAAATCAGGATAATCTTTTCCCTTGGATTAATTATAAGATTTTCAGCAAGAAAAAATAAAAAATCTTAATTATTCTTAAAACTATTCTTCAAAGAACATAGACTCGCGTACACGTTCGTACATTTCCATCTGGGTTCGTGCACTTTCTATACCAAGAATTGCCGGGTCATAGCGTTTATTAAGCTTCAAAACTTCTTCCCATTCTGCAATTGCTTTTTCCCATTCGGAATTTGCATAATAATCAAGACCATTAAGGTAATATTCGTCAATTTTTTTCTGCCGCTCGGCACGGCCTCTGTCTCCAAGAATGATTTTTGCAGAAACACTCATTCTGTTTACAGGACTAAGGGATGATGTAAGGTCTAATGTATAGTTAAAGTTCAAACGTGCATTAGAAAGCTGTACCTCGGAGCCTACAGAAAAACGTGGATTTCCGCCTTTGAATTCTGTTCCAAGCAACAGACTGAAGTTATTTGTAAACGCAAGAATAAATCCGCCGCTTAAAGAAAATGTCTGGTATTGCCCCGGATGATAAAGATTTACAGGTTGTTTTATATCAAAAGTTGCTGTGATTACTGGTAAAAATTGGCAAGAAAAGCCTGCCGCAAAATATGTCGGAAGAGGATCATCTAATCTTACGCCTTTTTTGCTTCCAAAACCTGTAAATGCAGCACCAATATTCTGTACCGAAATACCAATTCGTACATTAGGAGTTCTTGATGCAAAGAATTTAAGGAAATTAAACTGAAGCATAAGTCCTACGTCTGCCATAATACCAATACCGGATTGAGAAAGTCCTGAAAGAGGGATAATTGCATCGGTATTGTTGTCTGTATAGTCTGGAACACTTCGGAAAACAGATTTTATTGTTGTACCAAGTGCAAGCCCCTTAAAATCATAGCCTGCAAGAAAATTATAAGAGATATTTGCTGCGATATTTGTTTCTGAATAATAGCTGGCATTTACACGTTCGCCAAAAAGATTGTATTCTGAAAAAGGCATATAAAGACAACCGGCCTGAATTCCAAATCCAAAATTATCAACACGGGTAGTGTAGACAATTGTATCAAGCTTAGAATCTGCAATCCATGAATTGTGATAAGCCGAAGCCTGTGTATTTGAAAGAAGGCAGCTGGCCGCCGCGTTATAATTTATATAACCTGTATCATCGCAAAGGCCTGTATAAGCACTGCCAAGACTTTCGGGGCGGCCACCAACAGGAATCAAAAGAGAACGGTAAGATGTAGTACCTTCGTTTTTGCTGCTTTCAAAATAACCAAGATTTGTGAGTGTGTCCGCAAGTTCTGAATAATCAAGGGCATAAATTGTACCCAATGGACATAAAAAAGGACACAAAAAGAGAAGAAACAGGAATGTAACAAACACGCGTTTTGATTTGTTCATCTTTAAAAATGATACTACATTGTCGGTTTTTTTTCTCTTATATATAAGGTTAAATACCGAAAATATACTATAATACAAAAACAAAAAAAAGACGATGAAAAGGAAATTTCGCTTTTTTAAAGTTTTGATTTTTCTCCTCTTATGCGCACCGTTGGCTGCTCAGACTGTTGATGAAATTCAGCATGATGACAATAACGGTGAAGTTATGTCTTTGTTCGAAATTGAACGACTTATTCGCCGCACAGATTATACAGAAGCTTTGAAACAGCTTAATCTTTACATCGAAAAGAAGCCCGATTATTTTGATAATGCACAGCGTCTTATAAAAATAATCATGAACAGACGAAAGCAGTATTCGGTTCTTGCAGAACAGGCTATTAAATCAAGTACGGAAAATCCCGAAGACCACGAAACTCCTGCAAAAATCATTCTTCAGATGCGCAGTATAGAGCGAAACCCGCCAACCGAAATCAAGCGAATGATTGATATGCTCGAAGAGATGCACCTGTTTAAGTATTATGCTTACCTTTTTGAATCAATTCAGGAAGAATCTGCAGCACTGAGCAACAATGGAGAATACTTTGCCGCAATAAACAAGGTTACCGACGAAGGTTTTGGTATTTACAAGGATGAATACTACGATCAGATGGAAACAGAACATCCCGAAATGATTGCAAATGTAGAAGAAATTCTTGCAGAACTTGAAAATACTATATCACGCTATCAGGATTCGTCGCTTCATAAGGATTTTGATAATATTACTTCTCAGTTTATTAAGGCTGTACATGAAGATGATTATGCTCACGCAGTAAGTCTTTTTAATTCTGTAGAGCAGATTTATACACGCTATAGCACAATCCGCAATGAAGTGAGCGATTGTAGTGAAAAAATCCGCGAATTATATCTTGTTCAGCAGGAAATTAATCCAGAGATTACAGATGCTTCGTATCTTCCGTTTATTCAGCGTTTTATTTCTGGTGTGCAGCAGACTCCAGGTTCGGGAATTCTTGGCGCAATAGATACTAAATTTAATGTAAATGTAGAAAATATGAAGGCTTCAGTTTTTCAAGTTATGAATAATTATAATAAAAAATATCTTGCTGCGCTGCCTGTAAAATTATTTTCTGGTTATACCGATTATGCAGATCTTTCTGATAATCAAAAATATGCTGCTCCGCTTAACAATTATGGTTCGCTTGGAAAGCAGGTTAATGGATTATATAAGCTTATCAATGTAAATCAAGATTCCGGGGCAGTTGTTGCTTATAATCCGTATCCTGAATATGACATTTCATTTAATTACGAAGCTTCTCTTGCTGCAAGAACTGTTTCGCTTATGAAAACTGTCGATGATTTTGAAAGTGAGCGTAATTATCAGAAACAGCTTCTTTCTGCTGCAGCATCACAAAGTTCGGTAAATTCACTTTTTGATTCTGTATTTAGAATGAGTACGCTGCTTGGAGCAAAGAGTTCTCTTCTTCCTTCTGCTTATGATTGGGGAATTCAATTTGAACAGGCTGGTCTTGAAGACTGGACAGAACATACCGAACGATATATTTCTTACTTAGACAGTCTGTTTGAACTTTCGGCAGAGGCTATGACAGATGCCTGGACAATAATCACACAAAGCTACAGGGAAGAATCACTTAAATATGTTGTAGAAGCCGGAGATTATAAAACCTACGCAAAGGTTTATTCAGACGGTTATACAGAACATCTTGATTCAGCAGTTTACAACAGAATTTCTATAAATGCTTCTGCTGCACTTGAATATGCAAAAGCAAATCCTGCTTCCAGAAATGCCGTATATCACTATCCAGAACTTGCTCAGCTGCTCTACAAAACTGAACAGGAATTATTAGACAGCAGAATTAAAGATATTGATGATAAACAAAAGATTCTTACAGATAATCTTAATGCACACGAAGACTGGCTCAAGAATGAATCGCTTGTAAAGATTGTAAATCAAACTGTTGAATACATGCAGAATAGAAAATCCGAACTTGAACTTTTCAGACTTCAGTCAGAACAGGCTTATGTAGAAAATCAGGTTAAGCTTGACGAAGCAGAGTATAATAAGCGATACGCAGAATCAATTCTTGAAGAATCAAGAGCGGCTCTTAAACAGGGTAATCTTGCACAGGCCGAAAAACTCCTGCTTGAAGCAAGTGAAAAATATTCAGATTCCCTTACAATTGCAGATAGTGAACAGCTTAGAGTTGAGGCAGACCGTATTGTAGCAGAATTAAGTTCAAAAATCATGGATGCCAAGAACGAAATTGTAGTAAAAGAATCTCGCGAACTTTATACCCGGGCTAGGGAAGCACTTAATTATGACCGTTATGAAGATTCCGAAACTCTTATAAATGCCGCAATAAACAAATGGGCAGAAACTCATACAGAAAAGAACCCCGAATTTGAAGATTTCCTGGAGCTTGTAAATACTGCTGTTTCGATGAAAACAGGTCGTGTTCTTGAACCATCTGATCCGCTTTATGCCGAAATGTCTCAGCTTTTAAGCATTGCCTACCAGTATTATGACGAAGGTGAACAGCTGATGAATGCAGGAAATAAGCAGGCTGCCGAAGTTGCGCTTAATTCTGCTGTAGAAAATCTTAACAAGTTTAAGGCTGTATATCCTTTGAATCAGGAAGCGTCTCTGCTGCTGTTAAAGATTGACCGCCTGCGCGATCCTGCTAAGTTTGATGAAGAATTTGCCCAGAAGGTTCAGACTGCAATTGCTCAGAGTAAGAATAAAGATACAATGGCTCAGGCCTATAATACGCTTACAGACTATTATAATCTTGTGCCAAATTATAAAGGCTTAAAGGATGTAATCTATAATCTGGAAATTGATCTTGGAATGAGACAGAAGCCTGTAGATAATAGTGCTGCAACACGTTCTACAAGACTTACAACGCAGGCTCAGACTCAATTCAATAGTGCAGGTTCTGATACAACAAAGCTTAATAAGGCACTTGAACTTGTAAACGAAGCTCTTAAGCTTAATCCAAATAACAAGACAGCCGAAACCCTTAAAGATAAAATTTCTCTTAAACTTGGTAGTAGTTCTATAATTGTTCTTTCCAGTGCAGATCAGAATCTGCTTACTCAGGCTAAAAAAGCATATCAGAACGGAAATATTGATGATGCCAATACTTATATGCTAAGGCTTCTTAACAATAATCCGAATAACATAAAGCTCAAGGAAGTAGAAGACCTTAATAACAAGATTAAATCAAGGTTGTAGTGTATAATAAAAATGATGAAGGCGTTGCTTGAAAAAAAATCAGCTTCTCTAAAAAAAATGTTCGCATTCATTTTTGCGGCTGTTTTTTTGTGTCTTCATTGTTTTGGTGCCGAAAAGTTTTACTGGGAAAATCCAAAGGTTATAACTTCGGGGGATGCACGTTTTCCTGTGGCAATAAATACAAAAAATGCGTCTTATGTCTTTTGGGAAGATGTAGATGCTTCAAAAAATCAGATTTATCTTTCCTGCCGTATTTATACAGATAACAAAAACTATACTGAAAATTTAAGGTTTGCGGGGCCAATTCTTTTTTCCGGTGAAGTTCCTGATATTTATTCTGTTACATCAAAAACAACAGGCGAAATTCTTGTAACAGTTCTTTCAGATAAAAAAATTGTTTCAACATATCTTTCAACTGATAACTGCAAATCATTTAAACGTACGGAAATAACTTCTGATGCAATTTTTATTGCGCCACGTGTTTATACCAGTTCCGACGGCTCTTACAGATTGTTTACCTCTGCATCGCAAAATGATGTTTTCTATATTTATTATTCAGAATCAAAAGATGGACAGCAATGGACAGATTTTCGTCAGTTTGAACCTTGCCAGGGAATGAGAAATCCTTTTGTTCCGTATCAGGTTGCAGCCTTTGGCGGAGACCTTGTTGTTTTTCAGGCTTATTATTCTTCTACTGTAACAAACAGACTTTCTTATCAGCTTTATAGTACGCTTACAACAGATGGAGGAAAAACCTGGAGTAAACCTGTACTTTTAACAGACCAAAGGTCTCTTCCTTCCACAGAAAAACGAGATTTTGCCAATTTCCAGAATCAGCGTCCTGTATTGTATACTTACAATGGCAGTATTTATCTTGCCTGGGAGCGAATGGAATCTGTAAGTGCTTCAATATGGACAGCACAGGTTGCAAAATCCGGACTTGTTGCGCGTTCCACTATAAAGGTTTCTGATAAAGGAAATTCCAATCGTGCATCGTTTTTTGAATATAACAGAAAGCTTTATGTTGTCTGGTTTGATACGCGAACAGGTTCAGAAAACATCTATATGGCCGAAAAGGTAGGAAACGACTGGGATAATGTAGTTGTCCTTGAAAACAGTTATTCAAATATGTTTGTTTCTCCGCTTATCTTAAAAAAATCGGGTGGCAGTCAGCTTAGTTTTGTCTGGCAGCAGGGTTCGAAAACATCAAATAATCTTGCAATTCTTCTTCCTGATACAACAGTTTCTGCACCAAAACTTACTGCTTCTTCCTATAGAGAAGGAAAACGAAGCCGCGACAAAAATGTTTATATACAGATTGTATTCCCAGACGATTCTTCGGGTATAAATGGTTATTCTTATACGTGGGGCAAGGATAATGAAAAACAGCCGGAAGAAAAAGTCCAGTATTTTACAAATATAAAGACAATCAATGTTCAGGCACAGGAAGATGGTATTTATAATCTTCTTGTTCGTGTTCAGGATAAAGCCGGCAACTGGTCACAAAGTTCTTCTATTTCATATTACAGGGATTTAACACCGCCGGAACCACCAACACCTGTTTTACCTGAATTAGATAAGTATGGTTTTGTTTATTCAAATACGCTTTCATTCAACTGGGAACCGTCTCCAGATTCAGATACAACAGGCTATAATTACGAACTTGTTTATCTTGGTTCAATTCCAAAGGCACTTGTAGAAAACAAAACACATAAGATTTCTTATTCTAATGAAAGAGTAGAGCAGGAGCTTGAAGCTTTGCAGCAGAAATATGCTTTACAGTTAGAAAAAGAAATTACTCTTAAAAGTAACATTAAAACCTCCGGCTTAAAATCAAGAAATTATAATAATCAAGCAAACGGTGTTTACAGATTTTCTGTAAATGCAATAGACGAAGTAGGAAATGTCGGAATAGCAAAATCAGTTCTTGTGATTTTGAATAAATATCGTCCGCAAACCTATATTAATACGGCAAGCCAGAAGCTTAATGAACTTGGAGAACCAGAGCTCGAAATTATTGGTGGCGGCTTTACTTATGAAGGAACAATTTCAAAAATCTATATTGACCGCGATGGAGTTGCTCCTTATGATATGACGCTTTCTGCCGGAGAAGGGTTGTTTAAAGTTACATCAGATTCAAAAATCACAAACGTAAAAATTGGAACTGACCTTGATGAAGGAACTTACAAGGTTGGACTTGTTCATACTGACCGCGGACTTTATATAAGCGGACAGATTCTTACTATATTACAGAACGGAACAGTTAAAATTCAGCCAGATTATGTTAAGAAAAACAAATATAGTGCTGTAACAGATTCCGTAAGATTTACACTTACAATCGGAATGGTGCTTTCGGTAATGATGGCACTGTTTATTATACTATGCGTGCAGTCGGTTATTGTATTTACCGTTCAACGCAGAAAAGAAAAGAAACTTATAAATATGGAAATAAAGGCACTTATTTCGGGAGAAGCTATGCCGTCAACTAAGAATAAAATCAAGCAGGAAAAACAAAAGAGCCTGCGCGGAAGACTTGTAGGATTTACAATTGTCCTTGTTGCTGTTGTCGTTCTGTTTGTAACAATTCAAAACGGAAATAATATGATTTCCACTCAGGAAGAAACGCTTGTTACTGCACTTCAAAACAGAATTGAAGTTTTGAGTGAAAGTCTTTCTTCTGGTGTACGTAACTTCCTCCCGACCGAAAACGACCTTGAACTTGGTTCATTGCCTTCTCAAAAGGATGCAATGGCCGAAGTAAAATATATTACGATTCTTGGAACAAAGAGTGCCAATGCTCAACAAGCCGAAAATGAAAATATTTCTCCACTTGGTTATGTATGGGCTTCTAATGATCCGGCAATCAGTCAAAAGGTTGTTAATTATGGAGAATATGGTATTGTTCCCGGCGAAACTTATGTAATTGATGAAGATGTTCTTAATATTTTAAGACGCTTTGATGGACTTAATGACAGGGTAATTCAAAAGGCATCAGAAATTTCAAAACAGATTGCGCTTTTCTCTCAGGAAAATACAGAGCTTGCTCTTAAAACTGATGAAGAAAGCAATTTAAGGCGACAGGTCGTTTCAGATACAACGACAAAACTTAGAAATGAATTGAACAGTCTTCTTGCTTCAATTGCAACCGAAAACAGTTCTTCTTATCCGGCTTTTGCAGATGATATGCTTCAAAGTGATGTAACAGATTATCTTTTCTACAGGCCTGTGCTTTATCGTTCTGGTAATTCCGAAAATTATCTTCATGGCGCTATTATTATAGAAGTAACTGTACAGGATCTTGTAGATCAGCTGCGTGCTGAAGTTCGAAAAATCTATATTACCGGTGCATTATCTGCTCTTGCAGCCGTTATTCTTGGTGCAATTGGTGCCTGGCTTTTAGCAAGTCTTATTGTTAAACCTATAAAACAACTTGAATCACATCTTGTAGAAGTCGGTTCCCTTATGACTAAATCTGTCCGCGAACGACAGAAACTCGAAAAAAAGCATATTGATATTAAATCAAAAGACGAAATTGGACACCTTGGTGATGTAGTAAATAAAATGACGCTTTCGGCCGGTCTTGCGGCTTATGAAGAATTCCTTCAGCTTGACGGTAAGGCTGTTCAGGAACGCTTTATTCCTCTAATGGATGGAGAAGGTGGACGTAAACTTCCTCTTGTAAAACTAAATGAAGAAAAGCTTGATTTATTTGCTTTCTATAAAGGTGACTCTGCTGTTTCTGGCGATTACTTTGATTATAAAAAGCTTGATAATCAGTGGTATGTTTTCATCAAGTGTGATATTTCTGGTCATGGTGTACCGGCTGCACTTCTTGTTTCTGTAGTTGCAACAAAATTCAAAGATTTCTATTATTTCTCTTCCTGGGATTATAAAAAGCAGGGAATCAACTTAAAGAAATTTGTTTCTGCCGTTAATGATTTTATTTTTGATTTGGGAACACGCGGTAAGTTCAGTACAATTAATATAAGTCTTTATAATAAAGATACAGGTGAACTTTATGTCTGCAATGCAGGAGATAATAAGATTCATATTCTTGACGGTGCAACTCACAGACTCAAGGAAATAACTCTTTCTAATACACCTACGGCTGGTGGTGTTTCTACAGATTTGGTAGAAATGACAGCGGGCGGATATAAAGTCGAAAAGCTTACGCTTAATCATGGTGATGTCCTTTATCTTTATACGGACGGTATTGATGAAGCAGAACGTCTTGTTCGCGATGAAAATTATGTAGTAAAGCAGATTGTTCAGGAAGATGTAAGAACAGATCCTCGTACAGGTCAGGAAACAAAGAATGTGCAGATTCTTGATGAAAAGGAACAGTTTGGTGCAGAACGTGTTGCCGAAGTTATAGAAGCAATTGTTTCTCATAAAAAATATGTCCTTAAGAAGCTTGATAATCCAAATCAGACAGAAGTTCTTGAGTTTGATTTTTCAACCTGCAAAGGAACAATTGATGAAACTATCATAGGACTTGCGGCTGTAGAAAGAGTATTCCGAATGGTAAAAACTCCAACGGTCCGCCAGGATGATGAAATAGAAATAGAAAAATTTGTTGATGATTTCCTTAGAGAGCATTTCGTGCTTTATTCAAAATATTGTATGCCTGTTCCAAAAAATGTTGAAGCAGAACCTCAAAAGAAAAAACATCTGCGTAAATTATCTGCACAGGATCAGGCTCAGACTATGGCCGACGTAGAAAAACAACGCGCACTGGAAGATCCAAATATGACACGTTATGCCTATCTAATAGAAGATAAACAGGCCGATGATATTACGTTAATTGCAATAAGACGGCCATAAAATTATAAGATTTTTCTTTACAAATTAAAAATTCACGTTATATAATATTTTATGTATGAGAGAGTTTCGGCTGATTTGTGCGACTAAAATATTTATACAGTTGTTGAGGAAGGAAGCGTTAAAACCTTACCGCAACAACAATATATTTTAAAAATAATAAAAGACACTCTCTATTGTTATTATGACATTGCGGAGTGTCTTTTTTATTTTTTAAATAACCCTGTGGCATAAGCTGCAGAAAAATATACAAACCTAAAGGAGAAGTTCAAAATGAGCTCACTTAAGAAAAGAACGAAACTTAAAGTTGCGTTTGCAATCTTCCTTACGACAATTTTTGTTTTATTGACAGGTTGTCCGGCAACTGTTTCAGACCCTACTTTTTTAGTTGTGTTTGAAACAAATGGTGGAACAGCTATAAGTTCACAAAAAATAAAAAGTGGAGATACTGCCCAAAAACCAGAAGATCCGGAAAAAGAAAATTGTACATTCGGCGGCTGGTATACAGATGAAGATTTTCAGAATGAGTATAATTTTGACAATCCTGTAACAAATAAATTAAAGCTGTATGCAAAATGGAATGAAATACCCGCTCCAACTTCTTATACAGTTACTTTTGAAACAAATGGCGGTACAAATGTTACTCCTGTGTATGTTACAGAAGGTGTTGTCGATACAATACCTGCAGCTCCTGAAAAGACACATTATAATTTTGCAGGCTGGTTCAAAGATTCAAATCTTACTCAAGCCTTTAATTTTGCAACAGACATTGCAGATATCACAGAGAATATTACACTTTATGCCGGTTGGACAATCATTCAACGCACAATTACGTTTAATGTAAAAGGAGGTTCAGCCGTTTCTGCTGTTGTTTTTGATGAAGGAACAAATGCAACTGCACCGGCAGCTCCAGAAAAATATGGTTATAGGTTCGAGGGCTGGTATTCAGACGAAGAATTGACAACAGCTTATAATATCTCAAGTGCAAGTAGTAATCTTACAGAAGATATTACTCTTTATGCAAAATGGAATCCAAAACAATATAAAGCAACCTTTGTTGTAAATGGCGGAAGTTATGTATCACAGCAGACATTAGATTATAATACTGCAATAACAAAACCACAGGATCCTAAAAGAACGCATTATACATTCGGCG